>CATPBU010000301.1 GCA_955652455.1 Candidatus Dormiibacterota bacterium | reverse complement strand
CCTCGTCATGTAGCGACGCGCAGCACGGCCGGCTTGCAACGGTGAGCCGGCCGTGCTGGCCTTGCGTCGGCCCTACGATGGGTAACTGGTACCGATAACCAACCCCGAACGAGGCGCGAACGTGATGTACATCCTGCTGATCAACGTCCCCACCGACGCTCCGGCGGAGCCCGAGATGGTCCAGCGCCACATGGCGTTCGCCGAGGCGGCCGCGGCGCGCGGCAAGCTCGTCGGCGGCGACCAGCTCGACAAGGTCTCGACAGCAACCACCCTTCGTCGCCAGGCATCCGAAACGATCGTGACCGACGGACCCCACGCCGAGACCAAGGAGTACCTCGGCGGCTACTACCTCATCGATGCCGCCGACCTGGACGAGGCGATCGACATCGCACGCGGCGTGCCGCTCAACGATGGTGGGTCGGTGGAGATCCGCCCAGTTGTCGAGCGCTAACCCACCGACGACCACGACGCCGGCCGACGCGACGACCGAGACCGCGCTCGTTGGCGTGTTCCGCAACGAGGCTGGAAAGATCGTCGCCACCCTGACGCGCCTCCTCGGCGACATCGACCTCGCCGAGGACGCCGTGCAGGAGGCGCTTGCCGTCGCGCTCGAGCGCTGGCCTCGCGACGGCCTCCCCGATCGTCCGGGCGCTTGGCTGATGACACTGCGCGCAACAAGGCACTCGACCACCTGCGCCGCGAACGCACCCAGGCCACGACTCGCGAGGCCGCCCTTCGGCTGAGTATCGACGACGAGTCGGATCCGCAGCCATTGCTCGACTCGAGCGAGGTGGGCGACGACAGGCTCGCATTGCTCTTCACCTGCTGTCACCCTGCGCTGGCGCCTGAAGCCCGGGTCGCGCTGACCCTGCGCCTCATCGGCGGCCTCACCACCCCGGAGATCGCCCGCGCCTTTCTGGTGCAGGAGGCGACGATGGCGCAGCGCCTGGTCCGCGCCAAGCACAAGATCCGCGCGGCGCGCATCCCCATCCGCGTCCCTCCGCAACCGCTGCTGGCCGAACGGCTCCAGTCGGTGCTGGCGGTGATCTATCTCATCTTCAACGAGGGCTACCTGGCCAGCGCCGGCGCGGACCTTGTGCGCGACTCGCTCTGCGACGAGGCGATCCGCCTCGCGCGCCTGACCGCCGCTCTCATGCCGAACGAGCCCGAGTCTGCGGGGCTACTGGCGCTGCTGCTCCTGACCAACAGCCGCCGCGCGGAGCGTCAGGGCGCCGGTGGCGAGCTGCGAACGATGCTTGTCCAGGACCGCTCGCGGTGGAACCACGACGCGATCGCCGAAGGCCGCAAGGTTCTGGAAGCAGCTCTGGCGCAGCAGCACCCCGGCCGCTACCAGCTCGAGGCGGCCATCGCCGCGGTGCACAGCGAGGCCGCGACGGCGTCCGACACCGACTGGGCGCAGATCGCCGTGCTCTACGCGACGCTGCGCAAGGTCGCGCCCTCACCGATCGCCGCGCTGAACCACGCAGTTGCCATCGCCGAGGCCGGTTCGCCTGAGCAGGGCCTGGCGCTGGCCGACGACGTATCCGAGTCGCTCGACGACTACCACCTGCTCCACGTCACCAGGGCGGAACTCCTGGTTCGGCTGGGGCGGATCGACGATGCCCTCGCGGCCTACGACCGGGCGCTGGACCTGGTTCGCAATGACGCCGAGCGTGCTCACCTCGAACAACGGCGCAGGGACGCGCAATCGGGCGCGTAGAGCCGGGCAACGGGATCGTAACCGGCAAGGCGACTGGATGGCGACGAGCGTCGATCATCCTGATGTCGTTGTGGCCGTTGTGCTGCGGAAGCCCCCTGACTCGATCCTCTGGCTGTCCGCGCACGCCGGTGAGGATGTCGACGAGATGAGCGGCGGCGCCTTCGAGGACCTGATCGCTGTCGCTCTGCGCGAATACGGGTATGAAGACATCCAGCTGGCGAAGTACGACGAGGGAGGCGCCGACCTCGTGGCCCGCCGGAGCGGGCGGCCGATCTCGATTCACGTCCAAAGGAGGGAGGGACGAGTCGATGAAGCGGCCGTCGTGCAGGCTCTGAAGGGCAAAGTTGCCTACGGTTGCAGCGGTGCGATGGTGATCGCGAGCTCGGTGTTCACGCACGAAGCACGGAGGTTCGCCAAGCTGCGCGGGGTGACCCTCTGGGATCACGACGACCTGGCCAATATGCTTCACAGCACCGGCATCGCCTCCCGCACGCGGACAACCGTCCCGAACTGCCCCACCTGTCGGGTTCCGATGACGCTGCTTTGGCAGCTGCGACCCACTTGGGGGTGCTCGAACGAACGCCCCTGCGCCGACAGGGTGAAGTACCGCAAGTGGGTGCTGACAGTGTGCGCCCACCCGCCGGTGCCACCCTCTCTCGTAGCAGCGTCGGGGAGCCCCGGCCCACAGCCGTCGTCGGCCCGGCGCAGCCGCTTTGGTCTTCGACCCCTCTGGCGCTCGCTGGGGCTACGCCGGGAGCGCCGCGGCCTGCAACCGCACCCCTAGCGGCCCCTCGGCTGGTCCCGAGATGTCATCGCCATCCTGATGGTCAACTACCCACCGCGCGCCTACTGCGGAGCGATCGCCAACGCGCCCTCGCGCAGGACGAACTTTTGGATCTTCCCCGTTGCCGTTTTGGGCAGTTCGCCAACCCAATGCACAGCCTGTGGCGCCTTGAAGTGCGCGAGGTGTTCCCTGCAGAAGGCGATTAGTTCGGCCTCGGTGATCTGGGCACCCGCTTTGCATACCACGAACGCATGAGGCGCCTCGCCCCACCGCTCATCTGGGAGACCAACGACTGCGGCCTCCTGCACTGCAGGATGTCTGAGCAGCACGCCCTCAACCTCGACTGAAGAGATGTTCTCGCCGCCCGAGATGATCACGTCCTTGAACCGATCACGGATCTCCACAAAACCGTCTTCGTGCACAACCGCTGCATCGCCGCTGCGAAACCAGCCATCGCGTACGGCCGCAGCAGTGGCTTCCGCGTCCTTGTAGTACCCTTTCATGACGACGTTGCCCCGAACGACAATCTCCCCGATCGACTGCCCATCGGCGGGCACCTCGGTCCCGTCCTCGGCAACCACTCGCAACTCTCCAGAGCTAATCAACTCAACGCCCTGACGCGCCTTGATCCGAGCACGCTCAGAGCGCGTCAAGCTGTCATGCTCAGGGCGTGGCTCGCAGATCGTGATGAACGGCGCGGTCTCGGTCAGCCCGTACACCTGAATGACATCCCAGCCGAGCCTACTCTCCAGCGCTTCGATGGTGGCAGCAGCGGGCGCCGCTCCTGCGGTGACAACCCGCACCCCACGCGGAACGTCCGCCCCGAGCTCGGCGGAGGTATTTGCCAGACTAATAAGTACCGTGGGGGCCGCGCAGAGCCAGGTGACATGCTCATCGCGGACCAACTGGAAGACACGCGGCGCTTCCACCTTGCGCAAACAGATGTGGGCCGCGCCAGCGGCGGTGACTGTCCACGTGAATGTCCAGCCGTTCGCATGGAACATCGGCAACGTCCATAGATACCGATCACCTAAACCCAGCCGAAGATGGAGAAGCGTACCGATGGTGTTCATATACGCGTTGCGATGGGTGATCATGACCCCTTTCGGACGCGCTGTCGTTCCGCTTGTGTAGTTGATGGTGAGCAGATCGTGCTCGTCGATTTCTACATGGCGAAATGCCGACGATGAGCTGGCCAGCGCCTCTTCGTAATTGCTCCAACCGGCTGGAGCACCCTCGAGCGCGACCCAGTGTGCTACCTGGGGTAGTTGGTCGCGCACAGTATCGACGGTCGCGCAGTATTCCGGGTGCACGCAAACAACCGTCGCGCCAGAGTGCTCGATGACATACTTGAAGTCGTCCGCCGTCAGCCGGTAGTTGATTGGGACGAGCACTGCTCCGATTTGAGGGACCGCGTAGAAGGACTCGAGCTGTGCGTGCGTGTTGGGGGCGATGTAGGCAACCCGGTCGCCCCGCGTCACGCCCATGCCTTGTAGGGCTGTCGACCACCGGTCGCACCGCTCGAAGAACTCGGCATAGCTGAAGCGCAGTTCCCCATCGACCACAGCCTCGCGTGTTGGGTACAGCCTCGCGGTGCGCCTTTTGAACTCGAGTGGTGTGAGCGGGGTCTCCATGCTGCCCTCAAAACGCCGATTGATGCGATCGAGCCGGGGCCTAGAGTAACCTGCACTGCGGACGCGCCGCTAGCTTAGCTATGACGTTTGGCCGATTGTCCCGATGCCAGCATGCGGTGGGACGTCGTCCGAAAGCCACGACCGCGCCGAGGCCGCCTGACACCGCCGCCGCGTGCGGCCATGGCAACGCACTGCCATGGCCGCACCGTTGTCAACGTCTCAGGCAGCCGCCACCTTGGCAAAAGCGTTGAGCCCGAGCTGCCATCCATCGGGCGACGCCACGGCATCGCGGTGCGACTCCCAGCCCTCGCCGTGACGGTCGAGGTTGCGATGCTCCAGCACCACGTTGGTCCGCTTCGGTCCGTCGGCAACGAACGTCACCTCGACCTCGCTCGTCTTGCTCTTGTCGTTCTCGATCTGAAACTGGTTGCTGAGGTCCCAGCTGAACACCAGGCGATTCGGCGGCTCGTACGCGAGCACCCGTGCCCACCGGGTCTCTTTGCCGCCGACTTCGCGGTCATAGATGTTGCCGCCGACCTGCGGCTCGAACACCATCTCGTCGAGCTCTCCCTCGAGAAGGTGATGCTCCTTCGGCCACCAGGTGCCCATCTGCTCGGTGAATACCGAGAAGGCGTGCTCGATGGGTGCCTCGACGACGACGGACGCGCGGACGGATGTGCCTGCTACCTGGGTTGTCATGTGGTGTCCTCCTGTCCCTGTTCTGCTGCTGCCTTGAATGCCCGCAAATTGCGGTTCCAGAAACGTTCGAAGTACGTGCGGATCTCTTCGATCCCGCGGGGGTCGACGCTATAGAGCCGGCGATTCGCCACCGGGCGGTCGCTGACCAAGCCAGCCTGTTTCAGCACCTTCAGATGCTGTGACACGGCGGGACGGCTCACCGGGAGGTCGCGAGCGATCGCTCCGACCGCCAGCGGCCCGTCGGCGAGGCGTTCGAAGATCGCGCGTCGGGTGGGAT
>CATPBU010000300.1 GCA_955652455.1 Candidatus Dormiibacterota bacterium | reverse complement strand
ATGGGCACGCGCATGTCGGGGATGCCGAGCTGGGCGATGACCGCGCCGTCGATGAACTCAACGAAGGAGTGCACGATGCTGCGCGGGTGGATGACGACCCCGATGCTCGCGTACGGCACCTCGAACAGGTAGTGCGCCTCGATGATCTCCAGGCCCTTGTTCATCATCGTGGCCGAATCGATGGTGACCTTCGGTCCCATGTTCCAGGTGGGATGGCGCAGGGCCTCCTCGACCGTGATGCTGCCGAAGGTGGCCAATTCCCGCTGGCGGAAAGGACCACCGCTTGCGGTCAGCATCAGCGAGCGGACCGCGCCGGCGCTCTCTCCGCGCAGGCACTGCCAGAGCGCGCTGTGCTCGCTGTCCACCGGCAGGATGCGCGCCCCCGACACCGCTGCTCGCGCCCGCACCAACTCGCCGGCCATTACCAGCACCTCTTTGGTGGCGGTCGCGATTGTGCGGCCGGCGTCGAGCGCGGCCAGGGTCGGCAACAGGGCGGCAGCGCCGGGGATGGCCACGCACACGACGTCGCACTCCATCGCGGCGATGCCGCAGACAGCGTCCATCCCCGACACGAACCCGTCCGGCAGCCGCTCCTCGCCGCGGGGTGACGCCACCGCGGCCCGGCCGACGCCGAACCGTCTGACCACCTGGACGAGGCCGGCGACGTCGCTCCCAGCCGCCGCACCGACCAGCTCGAACCGCTGCGGGAAACGCGCGATGACGTCGCAGCACTGCCGGCCGATCGAACCGGTGGCGCCGAGAAGGACAACGCGGCGGCGCGGGGCGGCGGTGGCGCTGGATGTGTCGGTCGTCACGGCCTCATTCTCCGCGAAGCCCGCCGCGCGGAGACCTCACGCCAACGAGATCAGCCTGTAGAAGCAATAGACCACCGGTGCCACCAGCACCAGGCTGTCGAGCCGGTCGAGCAGGCCCCCGTGCCCGGGGATGAGGTGGCTGGAATCTTTGGCGCCGCCCTGCCGCTTCAATGCCGACTCGGCCAGGTCGCCGCCCTGGGCTGCGACGGCGACGAGCAGGCCCTCGACAGCGCCGAGCCATGGCGAGATTCCGAGCAGGGCGCGCGCGAGCACGGCCGCGATGACGATGGCACCGAGCAGGCCGGCCACCGCGCCCTCGATCGACTTCCTCGGGGAGAGCTGGGGGAAGAACCGGTGCCTGCCGAGCGCGCTCCCGGCGATGTATGCCCCCGTGTCGCAGACGATCACGGCGGCGAGAGCCACCGCCACCGCACCGACCCCGAAGCCGTGATCATGCGGCCGCCAGTTGATCAGAGCAACGTAGAAGCCCAACGAGAAGCCGACGTACACCGCGCCGGCGACGGCTGCCATCCAGCCCCGCCACGACGCGCCGGTGACGACCAGGCCGATCATGCCGGCCACCAGCACCCCGCCAAGCCCGATGTCGAGGGCCGGCGGCGACCCGGGCACAGCGAACCGGATCGCCAGCCAGACCGTGAGCGGTAGGAGCAACCAGAGCGGCGGACGGGCATCCAGCCTGGCGGCCAGGCCGGCGAACTCCCAGGCGCCGACGGCTGAGGCAGCGGCGACGACTGCCACGAACAGGTTGCCCCCGGCCGCAACCGCCCCAGCGACCAGCAGCAGCAGCAGCACGCCCGAGACCATGCGCACTGTGACCGTTGACGAGCGCGCGCTACCCGTGCCCGGCGCGGCGTCGAGGCCGGCGCCGGCTCCGCCGGCGACCGCCTGTCCGCTCAGAGCGTAACCGGCGCTCGCAGCGCCTCCTCCACCCTCGATGGCGGCGGCGGAACCGCTCCGAACCGTCGATCTCGTCGGGCGTAGGCGGCAAGCGCACTCTCGATGTCGACTGGTCCGAAGTCGGGCCAGAGCGTCTTGGTGACGTAGATCTCCGCGTAGGCCGCCTGCCAGAGCATGAAATTGCTGATGCGCATCTCCCCGGCGGTGCGGATAATCAGGTCAGGGTCGGGAAGACCGGCCGTGTAGAGGGCGCCGCTGAGGGTCTCGTTGTCGAGCTCGCTGAGGTCGACGCCGCGAGCGGCCAGGTCGCGCACGGCGGCGACGATCTCGTTGCGACCGCCGTAGTTGATGGCCACGTTGAGCATGGCGCGGGTGTTGGCGCTGGTCAGCTCCTCGGCGCGCCGCACCTTCTCTTGGAGGCGCCCACTCAGCTTGGAGCGATCGCCGATGGTGCGGATCTGGATACCCTCGGCGTGCATCTGGCTCACCTCCGAGTCGAGGGTGTCGCCAAACAGCTGCATCAGCGCGGTTACCTCATGGCGAGGACGCGACCAGTTCTCGGTGCTGAACGCGTACAGGGTGAGGATGTGCACCCCCGCCTCGTGACACGCCTCCATGACGGGCCGAATCGCCCGCACTCCGGCCCGGTGGCCGGCAACCCGGGGCAGGTGGCGTGCGTGCGCCCAGCGACCATTGCCGTCCATGATGATGCCGATGTGGCGCGGCAGCTCCGGGTTGGACGGCTCGGGGATGGCGGCTGGCTCTGGCGGTCGCTGCATGTCTGTGTACTGAACGCCTCGTCAGCAGGGGCGGTTTCGCCAACGCGACTGCTCGAGATCAGACCTCGAGGATCTCAGCCTCCTTCTTCTGCGCCAGATCGTCAACTTTCCCGATGAAGCCGTCCGTGATGTGCTGCACCTCGGCGATGTTGCGTTCGATCTCGTCCTTCGAGACGTGGCCTTCCTTCTCCAACTTTCGCAGGTGGTCCACCTCGTCGCGGCGGATGTTGCGCACCGCGATGCGCGCCTCCTCCGCTTTCTGCTTCACGAGCTTGGCGAACTCCCGACGCCGCTCCTCGGTGAGCGGTGGGATGGCGATACGGATGACCTGTCCGTCGTTGCTGGGGTTGAGCCCGAGCTCGCTCCTCTGCAGTGCCTTCTCGATGGCTGCGATCGAGCTGCGGTCGTACGGTTGGATCAGCAACAGCCTCGCCTCGGGGGCGGTGATCCCGGCGATGCTCTGCAGCGGCGTCGCCGCGCCGTAGTAGTCGACCTGGATACGGTCGATCAGCGACGGCGTCGCCCGACCGGTGCGCACCCCACCGAGTTCCTTGTGCAGCGCATCAAGGCTCTTCTCCATGCGCACCTCGGCATCGACGAGCCGCTCCTGGATCTGCGCCTGAGAGTCCTCGGACCGAGTGCGATCGCTCACCTGCCGTCTCCCTGCGCGTCGACCCGGGTGCCGATGTCGTCACCGAGGACGACGCGCTCGATGCTGCCCTCGGCGAGCAGGTTGAACACGATGATCGGCGTGCCGTTGTCCATGCACAGCGTCAGCGCGGTGTTGTCCATCACCTCGAGGTGGCGGTTGAGAACTTCCATATACGACAGGTGGTGCAACCTCAGCGCCGACGGCTCCTTGAGCGGGTCGGCCGTGTAGATCCCGTCGACCTTGGTGGCTTTGAGGAGCACGTCCGCGCCGATCTCCGCGGCGCGTAGCGCGGCGGTGGTGTCGGTGGTGAAGAACGGGTTGCCCGTGCCCGCGGCGAGGATCACGACTCGACCCTTCTCGAGGTGGCGGATGGCGCGGCGCGGGATGAACGGCTCCGCCACCTGCTGCATGGCGATGGCCGACTGCACACGCGTCTGGAGATCGAGCCTCTCGAGCGCATCCTGAAGGGCGAGCGCGTTGATGACCGTGGCCAGCATGCCCATGTAGTCGGCGGCGACCCGGTCCAGGCCCTGGGTGCTCGCCTCGACGCCGCGGACGATGTTGCCACCGCCGATGACCACGGCGACCTCGACGCCACGGGCGTGGACCTTGCCGATCTCCTCGGCGATGCGGCGCACCGTGCCGTGGTGAATGCCGAAGTTGGACTGATGGCCGAGCAGGGCCTCCCCACTGAGCTTGAGGATGATCCGCGAATAGATGGGAGCTCGGTCGTCGGATGCGGCGATCCCGGTTCCGACCACGGCGGTGGTTTTCGCGCTCTCGATCAGTTCGGCGACGGCGCGGCGCCGTCCCCCGTCACCGGCGTGCTGCTGCCGATCACCGCCGCAGTCTCGCCCACCTGGAAGCGGGCGAAACGCGCGACCGTAATGTTCTCGCCAAGTTTGGCCACAGCATCGCTGATCAGTTGGTTGACCTTTTTCTTGCCCTTCTCGTCACGGACGTACGGCTGCTCGAGCAGGCAGATCTCCGAGAAGTAGGCGTCGAGCTTGCCCTCGATGATCTTCTCCTGGATGTTGGCCGGCTTGTCGGCGACCTGCGCCTGGAAGACGGCTCGCTCGCGCTCGACGATCACCGGGGGCACGTCCTCGCGGCGGATGTAGAGAGGCGCGCGACCCGCCACCTGGAGCGCGATCTCCTTGGCGAGCTGCTTGAAGTCGTCCGTCTTGGCCACAAAGTCGGATTCGCAATTCACCTCGACGAGCACGCCCAGCTTCTGTCCGGACACTCCGCCGCCGTGCACGTAGGCATCGACGATGCCCTCGTTGGTGGAGCGTCCTGCCTTGTCCGCAGCGCGGGCCAGGCCCTTGGCGCGCAGCCAGTCCTTGGCCTTCTCGATGTCACCGCCGGTCTCACTCAGAGCGCGTTTGCAGTCCATCATGCCCACCCCGGTGAGCTCGCGCAGTTCCTTGACCTGCGCGGCTGTGATCTCGGCCATCACTGTGCCTCCGTGTCGGCACCGGCGGTCGCGAATTCTTCCACGGCCACCTCTGGGGTGCCCTCCTCGTTGTCAGTTTCCGCCTCTACCGCGGCTGCTGCCTTCTCGGCGGCCTCACGCTCCTGACGTTCGCGCTGGGCGGTCTCCTCCTGCTCGCGCAGCTCGCGCTCACCGAGCAGCTGCTGCCCCTCGAGGATCGCATCGGTGACGACGTTCACGATCAACTTGCAGGACCGGATGGCGTCGTCGTTGCCCGGGATGACGTGCTGGATCTGGTTGGGATCGCAGTTGGTGTCGACGATGGCCACGATCGGGATGCCCAGCTTGTTGGCCTCGCTGACCGCCAGGCGCTCCTTCTTGCAATCGATGACGAACAGCGCGCCGGGAACCCGCTTCATATTGACCATGCCTGCGAAGTTGGCCTCGAGCCGGTCGAGGTCGTCGCGATGCACGTTGGCTTCCTTGGTGCTCATGCGCTCGAAGTCGCCCTTCTCCTGCATGGCGCGCAGCTCGAGAAGGCGCTTGAGGCGCCGCTGGATGACCGGGAAGTTGGTCAGCATGCCGCCCATCCAACGATGGGTCACGTAGTACTGCCCGCTGCGCTCGCAGGCCTCTTTGATGGCGTCCTGCGCCTGCTTCTTGGTGCCCACGAAGAGCACCTTGTCGCCGTCGGCGACGAGCTGGCGTAGGAAGGCGCTGGCCTCGTCGAGCTGTTTCTGCGTCTGCTGCAGGTCGATGATGTGAATACCGTTGCGCGCCGTGAAGATGTATGGGCGCATCTGGGGGTTCCACCGGCTGGTCTGATGGCCGAAATGGACTCCGGCCTCGAGCAACTGGCGGAGGGTCGTCGCCGGCATGGGCGTGCCTCCTCGGGGTTGGTGTGTTCCTCCGCCCCGGGTCATCCGCCGGTCACCACCCCGCTCTGGGGCACCCGTGAGCCGACCTCGCCGAGGCGTGTGTGATAAGTCCAGTCTAGCAGCGGCTGTCAATCGATCCGGGTCGCGAAGCGACGGCGGCGCGAGGCGCGCCGGGGAGTGGGGTGTGCGAGGACGGATCCAGTCCGTCCTCGCCAGTGGCGCGGATCTGCCTCGTTCCTGTTAGAGAACGTACTTGCGCAGGTCGTCGTTGCGCACCAGGTCGGCGAGGCGGGAGCTCACGTAGAGGGCGTCGACCTCGACCGGGGCGGTGGTGAAATCCTCGGCTCGGAAGGAGATCTCCTCGAGCACCTTCTCGAGGATGGTGAACAGCCGCCGGGCGCCGATGTTCTCGTCCTGCTCGTTGACGGCGAACGCCTGGTGGGCGATCTCGGTGATGCCGTCGGGCAGAAAGCGCAGCTCGACGCCCTCGGTGCCGAGCAGGGCCGTGTACTGCTTGGTCAAGGCATTGCTCGGCTCGACGAGGATGCGCTCGAGGTCGGCCTGCGACAGGCTGCTCAGCTCGACACGGATCGGGAACCGGCCCTGCATCTCAGGGATGAGGTCGTTGGGGCGCGACATCGTGAAGGCGCCGGCGGCGATGAAGAGCAGGTGATCGGTGTGCACGGGCCCGTACCTGGTGTTGACGGTCGAGCCCTCGAGCAATGGCAAGAGGTCGCGCTGCACGCCCTCACCGCTGACGTCGGGGCCGTGCTCGCTGTGCTGACCGCAGATCTTGTCCACCTCGTCGACGAAGACGATTCCGTGGTCCTCGACCTGTCGGATGGCCTCGTCGTAGACGCGGTCCATGTCGATGAGCCGGTCCGTCTCCTCCTCGACGAGGGCGCTGCGCGCGTCAGCGACGGTCATCCGCTTGGTGCGCTTGCGGGGCGGGGCCATCTGCGAGAAGAAGTCCGACAGCGACGTGCCGACCTCCTCGAGCCCGGTGCCGGCGAAGCCTTCGAACGCAGGTTGGAACGGCTCCTCGACCTCGACCTCGATCAGCTTGTCCTCGAGCTGTCGTCCCTCGAGCT
>CATPBU010000299.1 GCA_955652455.1 Candidatus Dormiibacterota bacterium | reverse complement strand
GTGGTAGAGCAGCTGTTTTGTAAACAGCTGGCCGTCGGTTCGAATCCGTCCGCCGGCTCGGCTTTCGCCGTATTGATCCGGCTGAAGGTTGACGTTTCGACTTCGGCTGAGGCTTTACGGTGCTTCGCCTGAGGTCTGGCAGCTCTTCGGGGTGACGCTTGACACTCCCGCAATGAGGGAAATCCGCGTGGCCGAACAGAGGTGTCAGGCAGTCCTGGCGGTGGTCGGTGCCGCGTGCATGTCCGTTTGGCTGTCGGAGTTCGGTCGGGTGTAAGGTGACGTCACGGTGAGCAACAACCTGACGAGCTTCCTTTACCGTGCCGCCCGAATCTCAGCGACGGGCCGGGCCATCCGCCGTGGTCGGCTGCGGCAGCGTGTGCGCAACATCGCTGTCGGACGTGCTCTCGGGCGTGCCGGTGTCTGGCGCGCTCTGTGGGGCGGCCGGCGGCGCTAGGGCGTCCCCCGTCGCGACTGTCCGTCCCACCGGCCCACAGGGCTGATGACCGCCACTCGAGCGAGGCCTCACGTCGCGGGGGAGGAGGTGGATCAGGTTGGTCGAGACGGCGCTTCCTTGGTCTCTTGGTCCCTCGCCGCCGGAGTTGGATGGTTCGGGTGTTCGTCGTGCAGCGCTGCATCGCGCTCGGCATACGCGGCTCTATCAGCTTCCCCGCCCACGCCGAGCCGGAATGTCCTTTGGTAGGAGCACCCCACCACGGGACAGTGGAACCAGAGCGTCGTGCCCATGCTGTGCCTCCTTGCCCGTCACGCGGTGCTCGAAGTAGCTGGTCACGTTGGCGGCGCTGTTGGTGATAGCCGGTGCCACCGTGGCTGCGACAACGAAGTGGAGGAGGAGGAGAGCCCGACCAGAATCGCCGTCCGGGTAACCGTGGTCACTGCAACCGCGTGACCGCTGCGCTACAACCAGAACCAGCGGAACCAGGCCCAGAATCGGCTCCGCTGGACGGGAGCGGACGCGTGGGCGGGACGCGTCCGCACCGGCTCGCCTCGACGGTCACCTCACATGGTCGCAGCGGCCATCAATTCAGCGCTCCTCAATCTGGTAGAGTGACGCGATCGAAGCGTTCGGCGGAGCTCGAGGGTATTTGAGCACGGCGGCGGGGGACGCACGGCGGGTGGGCAGTTGACCGGCACCAAGCTGGGGGGCTATTGATTTGGGCGTGGGCTTGAGCTTCAGTGACGGCGACACCCTGCACCTGCTCTTGACGCTGAGCATCCTGCTCGCCGCCGTTCATTCGATGGGCTTCCTCTTCGTGAAGCTGCGTCAGCCGAGGGTTGCCGGCGAGATCATTGCCGGACTGCTGCTCGGACCCACCCTGCTTGGGTTTCTGCGTCCCGATCTGACCCACCAGCTTCTCGCCGGAAGCTTGTCGACCACAGCTGTGCTCGGGGCCCTGTATCAGCTTGGACAGTTGCTGCTGATGTACTGCGCCGGAGCCACGCTGCGGTCGCATCGACGCCGTGGTGAGGGGCGGACCACGTCGGTGATCGCGCTGATTGGCAACGCCATTCCTTTCGCGGCCGGCACGGCGTTTCTACTTGTCCTCAATCCGGGAGGCTTGATTGGGACAGCGGAGAACCACACCTCCCTGCTCATCGTCTTCGCGTGCGGTATTGCAGTGACCAGCATCCCCGTCAACTCGCGCATCCTCTCCGATCTGGGGCTGATGAGGACCCCGTTCGCACGGACAGTTCTCACCGTCGCGCTCATCGACGACGTCGTCCTCTACGTGTTGCTCAGCATTGCCGTAGGCCTCGTCGCCACCAGTTCGGGCGACAATTTCGCTCTGCCGAGCCTTCTCTCGATCCACCCCGGCTCAGCCCTTTCGGACGCCTATTACGTGGTCGTTTCAATAGCCATATTCGGGCTGCCGCTCGCATTCGGTCGCTCATTTGTCGAGAAGCTGGGCGCCTTGCGTTTCAACGTCCTTGGGCGAAGCAATGCCCTCGCCTTCCAGATCGTGTTCATGATGGCCCTGACGAGCCTTGCGCTCTTTCTGGGTATCTCCCCGATCTTCGGTGCCTTCGTCGCCGGCATCCTCGCAGGCACGCTCTCGCGTAGCCAGGAAGGCAGAGGCACGGTGTCCATTGACGCGATCAGGGCGCAGTCAAGCATCGAGGCATTTTCCTTCGGTTTTTTCATTCCGATCTACTTCGCCATCGTCGGTCTGAAGCTGGACCTGATCCGGCAGTTCGATATCCCGTTCTTCCTTCTCTTCCTTGTCTACGCCTGCGTGGTGAAGGCGCTGAGCATCTATGCCGGTGCGCGTTTCGCCGGAGAGAATCGCGAGAGTTCGGTCAACCTGGCGATGGCGCTCAATGCGCGTGGTGGCCCAGCCATCGTCATGGCCTCGGTGGCGTTCGGCGCTCACATCATCTCCGAGAAGTTCTACGTCGACCTGGTCCTTCTGGCGCTGGTCACCTCCGTGATGGCCGGAGCGTGGCTCGACAGGGTCATCCGTCACGGGACATTCTTCAAGGAGCTCGAGCCAGGCGGCGCGGTGGATCCCGAATCCGGCCACGCAACGCCTGCGCATGCCGGCGGCGAGCAGGTCAGCGCGTAGCGCAGCTCGGTAGCTCCGTCAGCTGGCGTGGCGGAGGTCGATAACAAGGTTGGCGGGCTTGTCGGGCAGCAGCGGATGGTTGCTGGTCCAGGCCGTGACGCAACGCATAAGTAGGAGGCGACGTCAACGGCGGAACTGCCGGTTGATCGATTCCCGTGTCCTTGACAGCCGAGGTGCGCGGCATGGAGAACATCCCCGAGGACGGGCCGGTGCTGATGCAACCGCACGGGCCACCGCCGACGTCTATCGCGAGGTTCTCGCCAACCCCGTACCATGCCGCGCATGAGCGACGAGGACACCGAACAGCACCGTCACAGCCTCCGCGAACGACTCGATGCCGCCGAGGCGGCAGCGGAGGAGGTGGTCGCCGAGGAAAGTGGCGAGGCCAACAAGCTGGCGATTCCGTTCGAGGAGCTGGCCGCCGCAGTGCATGCCGCGATCCATCCTGATGAACTCGCCGAGCACAAGGTGGCCGGCGCCGCGGGCCAATCCGACGATCCTCCGGGCGCCGACGACCCCGCAGTGGACAAGCCGGCCGCGCGCTGAGATGCGCCGCCGCGGGTGCGGTCACTCGCGAACATGGGCCTCGAGGTCGGCCGGCACATTGCGGGCCACGACCACCGCGGCAACCAGGATGATGCCGCCGCCGACCAGGCGCACCGGTCCGAGGTCCTCGCCGAGCAGGACCGCGGCGAGGATGACCGTTGTCGCCGGCTCGAGGGTGCTGATGATCGCCGCCCGCGT
>CATPBU010000298.1 GCA_955652455.1 Candidatus Dormiibacterota bacterium | reverse complement strand
ATGACCCACTCCGATCCGCGCATTCCCTTCGGAGGCATCAAGGAGAGCGGCTACGGTCGCGAGCTGGCCCTCTTCGGCATTCGCGAGTTCGTCAACATCAAGACAATCTGGTTGCCCGAGGCGAGCGCGTCGAACGGAGGAGGAACCCCGCCAGAGTGAACAGCGCGACCGCTGTCTTCACGTATCCTTAGGCGCAACCTCGCCCGCATCGTGGCCGCAATCCGCTCGTTCTGCGCGCCGCTGCACCCGATCGCATCACCGGGATCAGGAAGGAACATGCCAACCGTCAGTCGTCGCCTGCGTCGCACCAGTCGCGGGACCCGCGCCATCGTGGTCGCGCTGACACTCGCGTTGCTGTTCGCGCGAACAGCCACGTCGGCTCTGCCGGCAGCGCCGACCATCGCCGCTCCGCGGCCGGCCCAGGTGCAGGCACAAACAACGCAATTCTTTGATGTGCCCGATATCCCTGTCGCGGCGCCGGAGCTGCCACGACTGATCAGTGATCCGCAACTCGCCAGCGCGACCGCGCCACGCGGTCCGCGACTCACCGTCCCGATTCTCGTCTACCACTACGTGCTCAAGGTGCCGCCGAGTCCGGGCAATGTGCTTCTCTTCAACCTGTCCACCTCGCCCGCGCTGTTCGCCCAGCAGATGGCCCTCCTGCACGTCGAGGGAGCCACTCCGATCAGCCTGGCGATGCTCATCGATGCGCTGCACGGCAAGCGGGGGCTGCCGCCGCATCCCGTGGTGCTGACGTTCGACGACGGCTACTCCGACTTTGCGACCGCAGCGGAGCCCGTGCTGCTCAAGTACGGCTTCGTCGCGACCGATTACGTGGTCAGCGGCTTCATCGGACGTTCCGGCTACATGAGCGCCGCACAGGTGCAACGAATGGATGCCGAGGGATTGGTGATCGGTTCGCATACCGTGCACCACGTCGACCTGGCCACGACGGCGCCGCCGCTGGCGCGGATGGAAATCGACGGTGGCAAGGCCGCGCTCGAGAAGCTGCTCGGTCACCCGGTGCTCGACTTCGCCTATCCCTACGGCGGGTTCAACAGCGCCGTCGAGCAGATGGTCCGAGACGCCGGCTTCCGCGACGCGGTGACCACCATGGGCGGCGACACGCAGACGCTCGCCGGCAGCTTCGAGCTGCAACGCATGCACGTCGGGGGTGCGCCGAGCCTGGAGGCGTTCGCCCGCCTCGCAGGCCTGCCACTCCCCACCGCCGAGGACTACGCGGCGATTAGCCGAGACTTGTCACCGTCTCGGCTGGCCGCGCTCGCCGGCTGAGGTTCAGTCCGGTCCCACCGGACGCGGGCTGCCCGGGTCATAGCCCACGCACGCGATCACCGGCAGACGCGGATAGCGCGGGAAAGCGCGGTCGGTTTCCGCGCGCCCGCACATCCAGAACTGCGAGCGAGCGCCCCGAACCGTGCGGGCGTGCTCACAGGTCGCGCAGAGACCGGGCTTTGCTTTGAACACGACCATGGACTCGACGCACGGCAGGGCGGGAGGCGCCGACGACGCGTCGCGGCAGCCGGCGCACGCTGCCGCCACCGGGCCGCACGTCAGCATGCTGGAATCGCTCGATCGGCCAGCCTCGCTGCGCCGCCTCCGCCGTCAGCGTGCGATCTGGGTTGACGCAGACCGGATGGCCGACCTCGCTCAGCATCGCCAGGTCGCTGACGAAGCTGTCGCCATAGGCGTAGGAAGCAGCCAGGTCGACGTCGTTGAGCACGGCCAGGTCGCGCACCGACGCGGCCTTGGCCTCGCCGTGGCAGAAGCGGATGATGCGGCCGGTGTAGCGCCCGTTGCGTAGCTCCGCCACGGTGGCAGCGACGCCGTCGACGCCGATCAGACTGCCGAGCTGATCGATGAACTCGCGAGGGGACGACGACACCAGGAAGACTAGGTCGCCGCGACGCATGTGCCATTCGATGCGCGCACGCGCCTCGGCATATACCCTGGGCAGCACGTACTCGGGTATGGTCTGCTGCGCAAAGCTGCGCAACCGCTCGGCCTCGATGCCTTTGACCAGCACACCGACACTCCGAACAGCGTCACGGATCTGCGTTTCATCGAATCCATAGAGACTGAACCGTGCCTGCATGACCAGCGAATGGAGCATGGCGCGGGTCGGCAGCAGACCAGCCCGCCGCATCGGCCGGGCGACGTGGAGCAGAGACGAACCGCGCAACAGCGTGCGATCGACATCGAAGAAGGCGGCGCTGCGACGGGCGGCCTGGGCCTGCTCATCTACCATGCGCGGGATGTCCAGGCTTGCGAGGCGCGGTGCGGTCTCCACGACGTCCAGTCTACGGGCCATCTCAGAAGATCTGCTTTCCGAGGCGGAGAAACGGATCGCCAAGTCGCACAACATCGAGCACTGGCAACCCGGTCTGGCGCGATGGGACGCTGAGGTCCTTCTGGCTCACGTCCTCGACGTCGAACCGGACGATGACCGCATGCCCGAGTACGAGGTCAGCAAGTCACAGCGGCGAAAGTTCAAAGAGTTGGTCGAGCGCAGGTTGACTGGCGAACCGGTCAACTACATCACCGGCCACTTCACGTTCTGTGGGCTGAGACTGATGGTGCGGCCGGGGGTTTTCTCGCCGCGCTCCTCCAGCGAGTTGGTGGTTGCACATGCCGTGAGACGGCTGCGGCGCCGACGCGGCCGGCGGGTGGTCGTCGACGTCGCCACCGGCTCGGGGGCGATGGCGCTGGCAATCGGCGCGCAGGTGCGCGGCAGCGAAGTGTGGGCCATGGACATCTCGCCAAGCGCCGTGAAGCTCGGCAAGGCGAACGCGCGACAGCTGGGCCTCGACAACGTGACCTTCGCGGTCAGCGACATGCTGCGGGGACTGCCCTCGAACCTGCGCGGAGAGGTTGACGCGTTCACCATCCACCCGCCCTATGTGGCTCGCAAGGAGGTGCGAACTCTTCCTGTCGAGATCCGCAGGTTCGAGCCGCGCAACACGCTCACCGACGGTTCCGAGGACGGACTTGGCCTGGTGCGCCGGCTCGCGGAGGAGGCGCCATCGTGGCTCCGCCCGGGAGGGTACCTGCTGGTTGAGATCGCCCCCTATCTGGCGCGGGCGACGGGCACGGTGCTCCGTCGCGCTGGGCTGCGTGAGGTGCGGTCGAACCGCGACAGCCTTGGTGTCACGCGCGTTGTGGCGGGACGGACGTGAGCGAGCTGGCGCACAGGCACTCGGGCCGCCCGGGCATGCTGTGAGGCTGGCGCGTCAGCGGCGGCCCTGCCCGCCAACGGGAGCCGGCTCCTCGGCCTTGCGCTCCGGCGATGGCCTGCGCGGCAGTGGCACCACCAGGCGTGTCGCCGACAGAGGCGGTGGGCCCGGTGGAGCGACGGGGCCGGGGCGCCGGCGATCGTCGTTGTCGTCGGCGTCGCTCTCGTCGGAGCTGGCTGCGGTGAGGTAGAAGGCGGAGAGCGAGCCGAGGAACACGGAGAGGGTCAGCGCCATCGGCACGGTCAGGAAGAGATCGACCTTGCCCTGCATGCCGATGAAGGCCAGGATCACGAAGGTGACCACCACGGTGGCGGCGGGAACCACCCACACCCAGAGCGTGCGGTCGTCGCGCCGCGCTCCGAGCTTGTGCTCGAGACGGCGCAGCGCCGGCGGCAGCCACCCGAAGATGCCGTGGCCACGCTTTTCCACGACCTCATCGTACTCCCGAATATCCTGTCGACCGTGGCAGGCCGCACGTCATGACGCTCGCCATCACGCTCTATGGCGTCGTCGCCCTGACCTTCATGATGTTGATGTACGCGCTCGAGGGCCGGGGCCGCGGCTTCGTACTCGCGTTTGCGGGCGGATGCATCCTTTCGGCGGTCTACGGTTTCCTGTCGGGGGCATGGCCGTTCGGCGTGGTTGAGCTCATCTGGAGCGTCATCGCCGTCGAGCGCTTCCGCCGCCGACAGACGATCGACGGAGCCGACGGTCAGGATTGACCGGGGGTACACGCCTCCTGATCACCGGGGCACACAGTTCTTGAACTCCTCCCCTGGCGGCTCTACATTTGTCCGTCCACCCCGCGCTGTCGGGCTTAGTGGAGAGCAAAACCATGGCTCAGATCCTTGACAGCCAGACCGCCTCCGGAGAGAAGGCGAGCGACCACGACGAGATCGCTCGAGTCGTCCACCTCTACATCGAGGGGGCATCGAAAGGCGACGCCGCCAAGCTGCGAGAGGCGTTCCACGAGGACGCGCGGATGTTCGGCTCGCTGGCGGGCACCCGCCACGACGTGCCCATCACCGCGTTGTACGAGATGGCCGCGGACATGCCGGCCGACACCGGCAACTACAGCGCGCGCATCGTGTCGCTAGAGCAGACCGGCGATGCTGCGGTGGTCGTGCTGGCCGAGGATGGGTACTGGGGCACGGTGTCGTACGTCGACTACTTCCTGCTTGCACGCATCGATGGGGCATGGAAGATCGTGTGCAAACTGTTCGCGCACACCGGTGGTGAGCCACCAGTGGCCTGAATCACCTCCGGCGTGATGTGACACGATTTCGCAGGTGACCAGCAAACCCGCCGAGGCGCAGCACCTGCGCGACCTCGCGCGGCTGCGCCGCGTCCGCGACCGGATCGACCGGGAGTACGCCCGGCCGCTCGACGTCGAGGCGCTCGCCCGCGGCGCGAACATGTCGGCCGGGCACCTCAGCCGCGAGTTCCGGAGCGCCTACGGCGAGT
>CATPBU010000297.1 GCA_955652455.1 Candidatus Dormiibacterota bacterium | reverse complement strand
TTCCCATGGTGTTCCTCGCCATCAGCGCGGTCGGCCTGGCGCTGCGCTACCCGGGCACGCGCGCCACGGTGGTGCAGCAGGTGCTGGCGGCGTTCCCGTCGTGCCACGCCGATCAGTCGGGCGGTGGCCAGTGTCAGATCGTCAGCGCGCTCGACGACTTCCGGCGCAGCTCCGGCGTCTTCGCCGTCATCGGCGGCATCGGGCTGATCTGGAGCGGGTCGTCGCTGTTCGGCGCCATGGAGCAGGGACTCGACGCCCTCTACGGCTGCAGGACGCGGGGCTTCGTGCGCCAGAAGCTGATGGCCATCGGCATGGTGGTGATCTTCGCGGTGATGGCCGTGCCCCTGGTGGCCAGCGGCACCCTGCTCGGGCTCCTCCAATCGATCCCCGGCCTCCCCGACTTCCTCCGCAGCGGGCCGGCCAGCCTCCTGCTCCAGGCGGGTGCCGGCGTTGTGGATGCGTCGCTGCTCTTCGGGATCATCTTCTTCGTGGTGCCCAACCGCCATCAGCGGGTGCGCGACGTCATCCCCGGCGCGATCTCTGCTGGCGTGATCTTCGAAGCCCTCACGCTTCTCTTCCCCCTGTATTTCGGCCTGGTCACCAACAGCCCGCAGTGGGGCCAGACGTTCGGGTTCATCTTCGTGCTGCTGTTCTACTTCTTCCTGCTCGGCCAGATCGTCATGGTGGGCGGCGCCGTCAATGCCGAGATTGCCGCCGCGCGCCATCCGGGTGAAGCGTCCGAGGTCCAGACCAGCAGCCTCGGCGGCGAGCGTGAAGTGGCCGCCCCACCGGCACCGCAGACGGGCTGAAGCGGCCCGGCTCCGTCACGAACATGTCGCAGTCCGGCAACCGCGCTCGGTTCATGGTTGGTGAACCACGAGTGTCGGCTGTGACCGATTGGCGCGAACCACGTGGATGGCCTGTGACTCAAAGCGAGAACACACCGGGCGACGTCGCCCTGACCGCTCTAGCGCTCGAGCAACCGATGCGCCTGCTGGTCGACGACATCCTCGAGGCCGCCCGCGAATACCTCGACATGGACGTGGCGTTCGTCGCCGAGTTCGCCGGTGGCGAACAGGTGTTCAGGCATGTTACCGGGGACGCGGCAATCTTCCGTCTCAGCACCGAATTGCGCGTTCCGCTCGGCTGGATGTACTGCAAGGCGATGTGTGACGGTCGGTTGCCCGAGGCGATCCCCGACACCATGGCCAACCCTGTCGCCGCCGCGATGCCGGTCACCAGCGCGGCACAGGTCGGCAGCTACGTGGGCGTGCCGGTCAGCCTCCCCGACGGGCGGGTGTGGGGCACGATGGCATGCCTCAGCCGCCGCCCCGACCACAGCGTGGGCAAGCGCGACGTCCGCTTCATGCGCATGCTGGCGCGGATCTACGCAGAGCAGCTGGAGCGTGAGGAGCGCGAGGCCGTTGCACGTCGCCAGAAGCGCGCGCAGATCCGCTCCATCCTTCGCGAGAACCGGCTCATCACCGTGCTCCAGCCCATTGTCGACCTGATCAGTGAGGCGCCCGTCGGGTTCGAGGCGCTGGCCCGCTTCGAGGGCGAGACGCCCCAACCTCCCGACGTCTGGTTTGCGGCCGCCAACGAGGTCGGACTGGGGTGTGAGCTGGAGCTCGCCGCGGTGCGCTCAGCCCTCGGCCACCTCGACGAGCTGCCCAACGGCACCTACCTGGCGATCAACGTCTCGCCGGAGACCGCCGTGACCGTCGAGTTCGCGGCCTTGATGGAGCGCGGCACCGATCGGGTCGTCATCGAGGTCACCGAGCACGCCGCGATCGGTGATTACCCGCAGTTCAACAGCTCGGTGGCCAGGTTGCGCTTCCGCGGGATGCGCTACGCAGTCGACGACGCCGGCGCCGGCTTCGCCACCTTCAGCCACATCCTCAGCACCAAACCGGACATCGTCAAGCTCGACATGTCGTTGATCCGCGATATCCACCGCGACCTCGCTCGCCGCGCCCTTCTCCACGGACTGATCTACTTCATCGAGCAGATCAACGCCACTGCGGTGGCGGAGGGCGTGGAGACCATGGAGGAGGCCGAGGCGCTCAAGCGCCTGGGCGTGCACTGCGCGCAGGGCTACTACTTCGGCCGGCCCGGGGAGCAGCCCCGCCAGGCGTCGGTGGACGACATCGACCACGACACCGGCCGGGGCCGGGTCCGCATCCTGCCCCTCGCAAAGTAACCTTCTGAGCGTGGAGCTCAAGGTACGGCCGGCCGCGGCGGTGGCGCCGCCACTCCGCCACGAACATCACCGCGACGTCCAGGGTGGTGCCGCCCGCGCCGCCGTGTTCGGCGTCAGCGACGGGCTGCTCACCAACGTCTCCCTGATCCTCGGAGTTGCCGCCGCCCACCCTGCCCCTGGCGTTGTGCGACTTGCCGGTTTCGCGGGGCTGGTGGCCGGCGCATTCTCGATGGCCACGGGCGAGTATGTGTCCATGAGCGCCCAGCGCGAGCTGATCGAGCGCGAGGTGAGCATCGAGCGTGAGGAGCTGCGCCGTCACCCGGAATCCGAGCACAAGGAGCTGGTTGCGCTCTATGTCTCGCGCGGTGTTCCCGCCGGGGCAGCCGAGGAGGTGGCGACTGCCCTGGCACGCGATCCCGAGCTGGCGCTCGAGGTCCACACGCGCGAGGAGCTGGGCGTCAATCCCGGGTCGATCGGCTCGCCTCGCGCAGCAGCCGCGTCCTCTCTCGGCAGCTTCGCGTTCGGTGCCCTGGTGCCGCTGCTGCCCTGGTTCTTCTCCAGCGGTACCGCGGCCGTTGTCGCGTCGATCATCCTCGGCGCGGTGATGGCGATCGCCGTCGGCGTGGCCGTCGCCAGCTTCACCGGGAAGTCGAAACTGCGCACCGCCGGCCGCCAGCTGGTGATCGCGGCGATCGCCGCGGCGGTGACCTACGGGGTTGGCACGGCGGTCGGCGTCCACACCACCTGAGTGCCGCCGCCAGCGCTCTTCGAGGTCCTCGCCGACGCCGAGCCGGTGCCGCCACGCTGCATCCTGGAGGAGGAATACGGTGCGGCACTGGTGTTGTCGGCGGACCGCGTGGCGGTCAACTTCGTCAGCACCATCGACGGCGTCGTCAGCTACGGGCTGGGGAGCGGCGACTCCGCGGCTGTGGGCGGCGGCATCCCCGCCGACCGCGTGCTCATGGCGATGCTCCGCGCCGTGGCGTCGGTGATCGTCATCGGAGCCGCGACGCTGCGAGCTGGGGGCAAACACCAGTGGACGCCGGCCACGCTGGCGCCGGATCGCGCCGTCGACCTGGCCGCCCTTCGTGCCGCAGCCGGCCGGCCTGCGGCGTCAGCTCCACTGCTCGTGGTCAGCGCCAGCGGCGACATTCCACCCGACGTGGACGCCGTCGCCAGGCCGGCGACGCCACTCCACGTGCTGTCGCCTCGGGCGCCGCAGCGACGTGTCGACGCGGCCACGATCCTCGCGACCGCGCGGGGGCTCG
>CATPBU010000296.1 GCA_955652455.1 Candidatus Dormiibacterota bacterium | reverse complement strand
GTCGACGCTGCACCCCAGGCGCTCGAGCACGGTGGTCAGCTCACCCTCATCGAGATCCGCAGCCAGCAGGTCGCGCAGCTCCGTGGCGCACTCGAGAACCGCGCTGCGCGGCGACTCGACGATGTAGTCCTCGACGATCTCCGTCCACAGCCGGCGATCGACCATCCAGTCCTGGTGGAAGTAGCCGCCGAGGAACTGACGCAACTGGGGGTAGCTGGCCCCCGGGTCGTCAACCATCTCCTGGCGGGACATGTCGGAACCTCCGCCGTTCATGGCAGTCGAGGATAGGCGGCGGCGATGCGGAAGCCGCGTTGGCTCAGCGACCTGCGCAGCACGACGTGGACGCTGTGCGCGGCCACTGAGACGCGGTGCCGACGGTAAGCGTCGCGGGTCAGCACCACGCCGAGGATCGAACCGATCCAGGCATCGACGGACAGTCGTGGACGGTGCGCGCAGAGCAGCCAGTCGTCGAGGTCTGCGCCCGCGGCCTCGAGCGCGTGTGCCACCGCCGCGATGGCGACAGCATGATCGCTGAAGGCCGACGCCTGGCTCACGGCACGGTCTGCGCGCAGCCGGCGGCGCAGCGTTGCATCGTCGCGGCCGCGACGGGCGCCGGGACTGTCAGCGACCGGGAGGTTTCCGGGCAGTGGTGGCATCGGCAAGGAGCGCGACGGCGGGTCGTGTCGCACCGGGTATGCCGTCAGCACGGCAAAGCCTGACACGTACGCGGGGTTGCGTCGCAGAACCATGCGAAGTGCGCTCGCCGGCAGCGGGATGCTGTCGCCGGCCGCCCACCGGCTGCGCCGGAGAACTCCGCCGATGACCTCCCTGGTGTCGTGGTCGATCACCAGGCGGGGTCTCTGCCCGGCGCGCCAGCTCCGCACGTCGTCCCGGTTCGCGGCGACGCAGGCCTCGACGGCTCGCTGGGCCGTCGCGAGGTCGTTGAAGGAACCCGTCGCCGGAAGCTCACGATGGCGTGCCAGCCGGGCGGACTCGACGGCAGGGGTGCTCGCGCAGTGGCGTCCGAGCGTGTGCCCGTCGCCGTTGCGTTCGTAGACCTCGAGAGGCTCGACGGTCAGCGGCGTCCGCGCTCGCAGCCGCGGGACGCCCGGTGGTCGGCGGCGCGTGGCCGGGCGAACCCGCGGGCGATCGAATCCACCGTCCAGCTCCATCGCCGCCCACTCCGTGCGCCGCTTTTCGACGCCCGTGACTGTCTGCGGCATCGCCGGACGCGACGAGGACAAACCCGGTGCAGTCGACCTGCGGACGGTCGCCACCAGTCCGCGGGGATAATCCGCGCTCAGTGCAGGCGGTCATCAAACCAACCCCCGCGCCCGGCTTCACCCTTGCCGGCGTTCCCGAACCGGCGCCGGGTGAGGGCGAGCTGCTCCTGCGCGTCGCCGCAGCTTCGGTGTGCGGCTCGGACGTCCACCTCTACGACTGGAATGCGTGGGCCGCGGCACGCCTGCACCCTCCGCGCGTCATCGGACACGAGATCTGCGGGGTGGTGGTGGAGCACGGGCCCGCGACCGACGTCCCCGACGGGCGCCGAGTCGCCGTGGAGTCGCACATCGTCTGCGGACATTGCGCTCCGTGCCGACGTGGCGACTTCCACGTCTGCGCCAACACCCGCATCCTCGGCGTCGATGTCGACGGCGGCTTCACCGAACTTGTGGTCGTCCCCCAGGCCAATGTCTATGCCATCGACGACGACACAACCTCGGAGGTGGCCGCAGCGCTCGAGCCGTTCGGCAACGCCGTCCATGCATGCTCGTACGGAGATCTCGACGGCCGGACGGTCGCAGTGTTCGGCTGTGGTCCGATCGGCTGCGCCGCCATCGCCATCGCCCGCGCCGACGGCGCGACGAGTGTGATCGCCGTCGATCGCAACCGCTACCGCCTCGACCTGGCCGAACGGATGGGCGCCACTCACGTGGTGGTCGCAGATGACGACGTCGAGGCCGGAGTGCGCGGCGCCGCCGGTGGGGCGGAGATCGATTGTGCGCTGGAGATGAGCGGTGCCCCGCGCGCGGTGGTCGCCGCCACTCGAGTGGTCCGGCCTGGGGGCTGGATCAGCCTGCTCGGCATCGGCGACGAGCCGACGACCCTCGACCTCTCGGATGACGTGGTCATGCAGGGCATCAGCCTTCACGGCGTGGTCGGCCGGCGCATCCCGGAGACCTGGGCGAGGACCATGGAGTACGTGCGCAGCGGCGCCATCGACGCCGCCGCGGTGATCACCCACCACTACGCGATGAGCGAGATCGAGCGGGTCATCGAGCTCATCAAGTCCGGCCAGTGCGGCAAGGTGTCACTCCACCCGGGCTGATCGCGTCCACCTGCCGGGCGAGCTATCGTCTGGGCATGGCCATCGAATCGATCACCACCTCGGAAGCCGTCCGACACCTCGACGCCTCCCTCGCGGAGGATCTCGACGCGCTGCGCAAGGAGGGCCTCTTCCGTCCGCTACGCGTGCTGGAGTCGCCGCAGATGGCCGAGGTGGTCATCGGCGGACGCCGGCTCATCAACCTCTCGTCGAACAACTACCTGGGGCTCAACACTCATCCACGACTCATCGAGGCCGCGGTCAAAGCCGCCACCGAGTGGGGTGCAGGCAGCGGCGCGGTGCGCACCATTGCTGGAACGCAGTCGATCCACGAGGAGCTCGAGTCGCGGCTGGCCACCTTCAAGCACACGGAGGCGGCGCTGTGTTTGCAGAGTGGCTACACCGTGAACGTCGGTGTCATCGGCTCGATACTCGAGAGCGGTGACTGCGTGGTCAGCGACAAGCTCAACCACGCCAGCATCATCGATGGCATCCGGCTCACCAAGGCCGACCGCATCCTTTACGAGCACGTCGATGTCGATGACGCGGAGCGTGCCCTGAAAGAGGCGCGGGACAAGGGATACCGACGCATCCTGCTGATCACCGACGGCGTTTTCAGCATGGACGGTGACATCGCGCCGCTGCCCGACCTGGTCGAGCGTGCCGAGAGGTACGAGGCTGCGGTGATGGTCGACGACGCCCATGGCACCGGCGTGCTCGGCCGCAACGGGCGGGGCAGCACCGACCATTTCGACCTGCACGGTCGCGTCGCGCTCAACATCGGCACTCTCAGCAAGGCCGTTGGCGTGGTGGGCGGCTACGTCGCTGCATCGCAGACCGTGCGCGACCATCTGATTCACAAGGCGCGACCGTTCCTCTTCTCCTCGTCGCATCCGCCGGCCGTGGTGATGGCGTGCATCGCGGCCGTCGATGTCCTCGAGCAGGAGCCTGAGCTGATCGAGCGGCTCTGGGTGAACGCGCGCTATCTCAAGAAGGGACTGTCGGAGCTGGGTTTTGACATCGGTCACAGCGAGACCCCGATCACCCCGGTGATGTGCGGCGAGGCCCCGCAGGCGATGGCGCTGAGCGACGCGCTGTTGGAGCGGGGCGTGTTCGCCCAGGGCATCGGCTTTCCCACCGTGGCCCGGGGGAAGGCGCGGGTGCGGACCATCGTCACCGCCACCCACACCACCGCCCACCTCGACGCTGCTCTGGCCGCATTCGGTGAGTCCGGCCGCGCCATCGGTCTGCTCTGACGGCCGCCGATCCCGTAACCCGTCCGCACAGCGGGGATTGTGTCCAATGACTCCTCCGACGGCTCGGCGGCGCTGAGTTGGCCCATCGCAGCGCCGAAGAGCTCGAGGCGGAGCGACTTCTGATCGAGGCCGCGCAGCGAGACCGGGCGGCATTCGCGCCGCTGTACGAGCGCTACGTGGACCAGATCTTCGTCTATGCGCACACCCTGACCAGAAACCGGGAGCTCGCCGAGGACGTGACCGCAGCAACCTTCGCCAAAGCCATCGAGGACATTCCGCGCTTCGAATGGCGCGGCGTGCCCTACTCGGCCTGGCTGTACCGCGTCGCCGCCAACCTGGTTGCGCGTCAGGCGCGCCGTCCCCCATGGGTCGACCTCGACGCGCGTCAACCTGTCGACGGCCTGTCGCCCGAGCTCATCGTCGAACAGCGCACGCGGGCGGCCGAGGTTCGCGCTGCCGTCGCGGGGCTGCCCGATGACCAGCGTGAGGCGGTGCTGCTCCGTTTCGGCGGAGACCTGCGCAACCGCGAGATCGCGGAGATCATGGGCCGCAGCGAGGGGGCGGTCAAGCTGCTGACATTTCGCGCGATCACGTCGCTGCGCAAGCAGCTGGGGGCGCCGCTGCCGGCCGAGAGAGCCATGCAGGGACGATCGTGAACACAGCAGACATCCTCGACCGTGGCCTGGAGAGTCGCGGGTCGGGAAAAAAGCCGCCCGCATCGGTGCGTGCGTTACTCGACGTCGCCACCGAGGTCGCCACAGCTCTGGCAGAGACACGCCTGACC
Organism: Candidatus Dormiibacterota bacterium; assembly: GCA_955652455.1. Next base: position 715 of record CATPBU010000296.1, on the reverse strand, counting down.
GCCGCCGAACACGACCGTATCTATGCGCGGTCCCTGGCCATGCTGGAGGAGGCGGTGCACGAGCAGCGCAGAGGCTGGCAGCGCGTCCTGCGCCTTGAACGCCCCGCCCCTGTTCTCGTCGGCGGAGCCGCCGCGCTCACCCTCGGTGCTGCCGCCGTCGGTTGGGCTGTGCTCCACGGTCGCCGCTCCCGCCCTCCACTGCCGGCCTGAGCTTTTCGCCCACCTACGGTACCGTTGGGGCCATGACCAGCGAGGACCGCGACGTGCCCGAGGAATTGACCGCGCGTGAGCGGGCGCGGCTGCGCGCGCGCGACCGAAAGCGCAGCACGCGCATGGTTGTCGACGCCGCCGGGCTGAAACGCACCGCGCTAGCCCTGGCACAGCGCCGGGCCGCGACCGCGTTGCCGCCCCCGCCCGACGATGACTGAGAGCAGCCTCCCCTAACCCTGCCCGTCGTCGATGTGCCGCACCCGCGCGGCGGTGGTGGCGAGGAGCACCGGCGCGCCCGCGTCCTCCACCGGCTGGTCGAGCTCCGCGGCCAGACGCCGTTCGCGCAACGGCGAGGAGGGATCTTCGAACACCACTTTGATGGCGCCCGCGGCCTCACCGGCGGCCGCCGTCGCCAGGGCCGTGTCGAACTCATCGAGTGGGTAGCGGTGGGTCACGAGGCTGTCCGCCGGGAAGGTCGAATCGGTGAGCCACTCGCGCACTGCCG
>CATPBU010000295.1 GCA_955652455.1 Candidatus Dormiibacterota bacterium | reverse complement strand
GACCCAGCTTGCCCTTGATCTCGCGGCTGGCGAAGCCCGGCGCGTCGGTGGGCACGACGAAGGCCGTGATGCCGCGCGGACCGTCGCCGCCGGTGCGCGCGAAGACGAGGGCTTGGTCGGCCCAGGTGCCGTTGGTGATGAACACCTTCTCCCCGCTGAGGATCCGGTCGCCGCCGTCGCGCTCCGCGCGGGTGACCAGGTGCCCGGCGTCGCTGCCGACACCCGGCTCGGTGAGCGCGTAGCAGCCGATGCTCTCGCCTGAGCAGATGCCCGGCAGCCACTTTCTCTTCTGCGCCTCGGAGCCCTCGGCGAAGACGGTCTTGCCGAACAGGCCGAGGCTGACGCTGACAATGCCGCGCACCGACGAGTCGCCGCGGCCGAGCTCCTCCATGAGCAGGCAGTACGCGCGATGGTCGGCCGGTGTGCCGCCGTACTCGTCGGGGATGGTGATGCCGAGGAAGCCGAGGGCGCCGAGCCGCGGCACGATCGACCTGTCGACCTGTTCGGCGCGATCCCACTCGACACGGTGCGGCACCACCTCACGGTCGACGAAATCAGCGACAGTGCGGCGCAGCAGTTCCTGGTCCTGGGTCAGCGTGAAACCCACCTCGACGTCACCTCCGCGGTGGTTGCAGTGAACGTCGGAGGTTGCCACAAACGCATCCTCGCGGCGGCGTCCGCCCGAGGTCAGTCCCTGGCCAGAGGCGCCAAGCCAGCCTTCCCCGCGGATCCCACCTATGCCCTGGCGGCGAACCCGGGCGTTGGGCGGCGCCGGAGGCTGATCCGATGACTCCCCACCGATAGCTGTCGCTTAATCGCGACTTAAGCCTGTCGGCACTACGTTCTCACCACGGTCATGACCGCTGACACCGCCTCCAAGCGCGTTCTGCGACTTCGGATGTCCGTCCGCGCTGCCGGTGGTCTGGTGATCCGCCGGGGTGCGGACGACAAGGTCCGGGTTGTGCTTGTGCACCGACCCAGGTACGACGACTGGTCCTTCCCCAAGGGCAAGCAACGCCGCGGCGAGTCGCTGCTGGCGGCGGCGCTCCGTGAGGTGCGTGAGGAGACCGGGCTCCTCTGCATGGCCGAGGAGGTGCTCGGGGTCACTGAGTACTTTGACCGCCGTGACCGTCCGAAGATGGTCCGGTACTGGGCGATGAATGCAGTAGGCGGCACGTTCGAGCCCAATGATGAGGTCGACTCGATGGCCTGGGTGCGTCCGACCGAGGCGGTGCTCAGGCTGACCCACGACCACGACATCGAACTCCTGACCGCGGTAACCGCGCAGTTGGAGGCCGTGCTCGACCGGCGCGACCATGCGGTGACCGTGTCACTAGGGTGACGGCCTCACAATGGCGGCCGTGCCAGTGCGCCGCTCAGCAGCCAAAGTCGCGTATGCAGGCATCGACCTCGGCGCCACCAAGATCGAGGTGGTCATCACCGGCGCCGACTTCGTGCCCGTCGCCCAGGCGCGCGTCGCCACCCCTGTCCGCGGCGGACCGGCTGCGGTCGTCGTCGCCATCAGCGGCGCCGTCGCCGAGGCGATTGAGGCGTCGCCGCACCAGAGGATTACCGGCATAGGCATCGGTGTCCCCGGGCAGGTCGATGTCGCCACGGGGGCCGTGGCCAGGACCCCCAACATCCGGGGCTGGACGGCGAGCTTCCCGCTTCGCGACGAGCTGGAGAAGCAGTTCGGCGTCCCTGCCGCCGTCGACAACGACGTGCGCACCGCCCTTCTCGGCGAGCACCGCCTCGGCGCCGCCAAACCATTCCGCGACGTTCTGGCGGTGTGGTTCGGCACCGGCGTCGGCGGAGCGCTGCTGCTCGATGGTGTCGTCCGCCAGGGCAGGCTGGGTGACTGCGGGGAGATCGGCCATGCCTGCGCGACGCCGGGCGGGCGTCGCTGCGCGTGCGGGCGTCGCGGCTGCCTCGAGGCCTACGCGGGACGGGCGTCGATGGAGCTTCGAGCCCGCGAGCGGGCCGACAAGGGCGAGAAGACGGCACTGTTCACGCTGATGAAGAAGGCCGGCCGCACGCGCCTGACCTCAGGTGTCATCGCAAAGGCGCTCGACCAGGGCGATCGGCTGGCCAACGAGCTCATCAACGACGCGGTTCGCGCTGCCGGACCGGTCATCGCCTCGACGGTCAACGTGGTCGACGTCGATGCCGTCCTCATCGGTGGCGGGCTGGGCAGCCGGCTCGGACAACCGTTCGCCCGGCGCGTCCACCGCTCGATGCAGCCGCACCTCTATCACGACGGTCGCGAGAGCGTTCCAGTCCTCGCCGCCGGCCTCGGTGATCTGTCCGGCGCTCTGGGCGCGGTCGTCCTGGCAGCCATGCGCGCGTCAGGTTAAGGCCGCGACCCTCCGGCAGTAGGCGCAGCCTTGCGCGGCGCCCGTGCAGCCTTGCGTGCGGCAGGGGCACGCTTGCGTGCGGCCGTCGCGGCTTTGGGTGCGGCCGGCGCGGCTTTGCGTGCGGCGGGCGCCACCTTGCGTGCGGACGGCGCGGCTTTGCGTGCAGCGGGCGCCACCTTGCGCGCGGCGGGCGCTGGTTTGCGCGTGGCCCGCGTCGAGGAGGTGCTATCGCCAACCATGCGGTTGGCCTGGGCCATCAGATCCGCGATGGCAGCCGCCTGTTCGTTGATCCGCTTGGCAAGCTCGGCGAGCCTGGTGTGGGCCTGCTCGACCTTGCGCAATCGCTTCTGTGCTTTCGCAGAGTCGCTGGTGGGCATCTGGTGGAATCCTCCTCGTCAATCGGTCCAGGAACGCTGGACGCGCGAGCGCAATGCTACTTGAACTCGACAGCCACTTCGGGTCGTTGGGCGCGAGCGCGCGGGTGACTGACATCGCTCAGCTCGCGCACGTCGCGGTGAAGAATGGCACGGCAGCGTTCGGCGAGCGCCGCTGGCAGGAGCATCGGCGGCATGCCACCGATGTCGAGCCGACCGTCACGCCCCAGTCCACCGATCGCCGCGCCATGGCGGGGCGGCAGGCGTCGATCGATGTCGTCGGCGAGCGCCAGCAGCACGCCGGCACACTCAATGGCTCCCCGCGCCACCTGGCTCTCGCGCCGCAGCGCGATCGGGATCGCAGCTTCGCCCGCACTGAGCAGCACTGCGGCAATGGTCGAAAGCTCGGCGTGCGTGAAGCCGTCGAGGTCGGCAGTGGTCACCAGGTTGGCGGTCTCCGACCAGCGCCCGTAGTGGTCGAGGTGGGCGCCGGCGTCGACGAGCCTGGCGGCGTGGCCGGCCATGTCGAGCAGCCTGGCATCGAGCCTCGGCGCCAGCACGGGGGCGAGTGCTGCGAGGAGTTGACGACGGCGCGGTGAGCCCCGGCTGCCACCGCGCAGGCGGCCCAGGACCGCGGTAACGCTGGCCTCACGCACCTGGCGCGGACGCGGCACTCCGAGCCCGATCTGGTCGAGGATCACGCCCTGGCGAACGCCATACCCGGACACCAGGAACATCTCGGCTCCGGCGAGCTCCATCAGCTCCTGGACGACGAGCGCCCCACCGAGCACCGACTCGGCGCGCGTCCCGCTGATGCCCGGCACGGATGAGCGGCGGCCGGTTGGCAACCTGGCAAGCCGCTCCGCGAGCGAATCCACGTCGCGACGACGCAGCTCATATCCGTGGAGGCGATTGACCGCCACAGGACTTCGCCCGCGAGCGGCCTTGGCAAGCGCCCGCACAGTTCCCCCGGTCCCGACCAGGCTTTCCGCGGTGGCAACGTCGGTGACGTCGACTGCGAGCAACGCTGTGCGGACATGGTCGCGCAGCGCGCTGATCTCGTCAGGGCGCGGCGGGTCGTGCTTGAGGAAGGCGTCGCCGAGGCGCAGCGCCCCGAGGGGGAGCGTCAGGCCGGCGCGAAACCGGCGGCGGCTGAAGGCCGCCACCTCCATGCTGCCGCCGCCGAGATCGACGACCGCCCCGCTCTCGACGGGAAGTGCGGCCACCGCGCCGACCAGTGCGAGCCTGGCCTCGTCCTCGCCACTCAGGACGGTGATGGTCGCGCCGGTGCGACGCTGTGCCTCGGCCACGAAGCTGTCACGGTTGGCGGCGTCCCTGACGGCGGATGTGGCCACCACGCTGACGTTGCGCGCACCGTGGCGGCGGGCGATGCTGGCGAACGCCTGCAGCGTCTGCACGGTCCGCTGCAGGGCCGCCCGGCTGAGCCGCCCGGACGTGTCGACGTCTCGCATCAGTCGCAGCGCGACACGGGCGTCAGAGAGGACGTCGAGGTGGCCCTGGTCGGTGGGTCTTACCACCAACAACCGCGCCGAGTTCGAGCCGATATCGGCGACAGCGCGAGGTGCTGGACTCACATCGAGCCGAGTATAGGCAGCACGCCGGCGATGACCTCGGCCCGGCGGCGCGCACAATAGGCCGCCATGGCCATCCGAGAGCACCTCCGCGAACCCTCACGGCGGGAGCGGGAACCCGTGGGCCAGCCTGAGGATGTGGAGCCCAGGTATCTCAACCGCGACGTGTCCTGGCTGGATTTCAATCGACGTGTTCTCGCCTTGGCGAGCGACGACGGCGTTCCGGTGCTCGAGCGCGCCAAATTTCTGGCCATCTCGGCGCACAACCTCGACGATTTCTTCCAGGTGCGTGGTGCGGTGCTGGCCCAGAACGTGGAGACCGGGCTCAGCGACCGCTCACCTGACGGCCTGACCCCCGTCGAACAGCGCCAGCTCTTCCGCGAGCGCACCTCAGCGTTCGCGCGCGACCAGGACGCGGTCTATACAGACTCCGTCGCCCCGGCACTGGACGCGGCCGGGATCCATGTGTCCGACTACCATGAGCTCGACCACGCCGAGCGCGCCCACCTCGACTCCTATTTCGCTCTCCAGATCTTCCCGGTGCTGACCCCACTCGCCGTCGATCCGGCACATCCCTTCCCGTACATCTCGTCGATGTCCCTCAACCTTGCCGTGGTCGTCGCCGATCCGCTCACGCGCGAGCAGAGGGTTGCCAGGGTGAAGGTGCCGCCGGCGCTTCCGCGATTCGCCACCCTGCCGAGTGGCGACAGGTTCGTCCCCCTTGAGCAGGTGATCAGCGCGCACCTGGACGCCCTCTTTCCTGGCATGGACATCATCACCCAGCATCCATTCCGGCTCACTCGCGGCGCTGACTTCCAGTTGGATACCGACGAAGACGATCTGCTCGAGGCCGTGCGCGACGTCCTCAAACGCCGCCGCCTCTCACCACTCGTTGTCCGTCTCGAGATCGATGAGCGAATGTCGGACGAGGTGCGCGACCTACTGGTTCGCGAGCTGGAGATGGATGAGCGCGACCTGCAGGTCGTGCACGCGCCTCTCGATCTCTCTGCACTCTTCCAGCTGACCGGGCAGGACCGGCCAAAACTGAAGTATCCGCAGTGGATTCCCAGCGTTCCTGCGGCTCTCCTGCCCCAGGAAGGCGGCTACGACGTGTTCGCGGCGGTGCGGGCCAACGACGTGCTCGTGCACCACCCGTACGAGGACTTCGAGGCGTCAGCGGTGGCATTCGTCGAGCAGGCCGCGTCGGATCCAACCGTGCTCGCCATCAAGCAGACCCTGTACCGAACGTCGGGCACCGACAGTCCCATCATCCATGCGCTGATACGAGCCGCGGAGGCGGGCAAGCAGGTGGTCGCGCTGGTCGAGCTGACGGCTCGCTTCGACGAGCAGGCGAACATCAGCTGGGCCGAGGCGCTCGAGCAGGCTGGTGTGCACGTGATCTACGGCATCGTCGGCGTCAAGACTCACGCCAAGGTGTCGCTGGTGGTGCGTCGCGAGGGTGGGCAGATCACGCGGTACTGCCACGTCTCGACCGGCAACTACAACCCCGACACCGCGCGTATCTACGAGGACGTCGCGTTGTTGACCTCCGATGACGAGATCTGCACCGACCTCAGCGAGCTGTTCAACGCACTTTCGGGGTACAGCCGCGACGTACAGTACCGGCGCATCGTCGTGGCGCCGCAGCGGCTCCGCGGAGTGGTCACTAGCTTGATCCATCGCGAGTCGCGCCCGGGCGGCAGGATCGCGCTGAAGCTGAACGGTCTGATCGATCCGGGGATCATCGATGCGCTCTACGAAGCTGCCGAGACCGGTGCGGAGATCGATTTGATCGTGCGCGGCATGTGCACGCTCAATCCCGCGACCTCCGCCGCACCCGACCGGCTGCGGATCCGCTCGCTCGTGGGGCGGTACCTCGAGCACTCGCGGATCTACCGGTTCGGCGCCGGGCCCGCCGCGGCCTACCTCATCAGCTCCGCCGACCTGATGCCGCGCAACCTCGACCGGCGCGTCGAGGTGGCGGTCCCCGTCGCCGACCCCGCCTTGCGTGCCCGCCTCGACGAGATCATCGACCTCTCCCTCGCCGACGATGCGCTGGCGTGGCGCTTCGACGGCCACGTATGGGAACGTGTTCCTCGAGGCTCGGGGGTCAACGCGCAGGAGGCACTTGCGGAGGGCGCGACCCGGCGCAACCGGGGAGTTGCCTGAGCCGGGACCGGGCCAGCGGATTCGCATTCCGCTCGACATTTCGGTGCGCCGGCGCCTGACCGCCGCCGGGTACACCGTGCAGACAGGTCCGGTGACGCAGCGCGTCATGGACCTGTTCGACACCGGCGACCGGAGACTCGCGGCTGCGGGGGCAGAGCTCAGCCTCAGCCAGCGAGAGGGCTGGTGCTGGCGGCGCGACAACCTCGGCAACCCCAAGCTGGTGGTTCGAGAATGGGCCGCCCCGGCGGAGTCGGCCCCGCAGGTGGTGGCTGACTGGGCTCGGGCGTACCGGCGTGGACGGCCGCTGGCGCCGCGCGCCCGGGTGTGCGTCCAGCGCCGGGCTCATCGCGTGTCCGGTGCCAACCTGGCGGAGCCGCTGACCGTCACTGAGGAGCGCATCGACGACGGCGGCGCCGGCGCGTGGGAGCCGCGGCTGCGCCGGCTCACGGTGCTCGACGATCACGGCGGCGACAGCGGCACGGCGGTTCGCGAGCTCTTCGCCGGGGTTGCGCTGCGTGACGCGGCGACGCTGGCGGTTCTCCGGCCGGCGCTGGTCCGCGCCCGACGGCTGCGGTTGCCCGGCGCCGACTCAACTGGCCCGCACGACCTGTTCTCGCGGAGCACGACACTGTCGATGACGCAGTGGCTGTATTTCGATTGCGAGCTGTCAGGCCCCGGTTCTCCCGATGCGCTCCGCAAGCTGCGGGTTGCGTTGCGCAGGCTGCGCAGCGACCTACAGACGTTTGCGCCACTCCTCGACCGCGAATGGGCGACCGAGTTGCGCGACCGGCTAGGAGGGTTGGCAGGGCGGCTCGGGATAGTTCGCGACGCGGAGGTGCTCAGTGCCCGGCTCGTCGAGCTCGCCTCGATGCTCACTGATGACGACCGCGCGGTTGCGCTGCCGCTCCTCGACACGTCCGCTTCGCAACTGTCGATGGCCCGGGCCGTGCTGCTCGAGGAGTTGGCCGGCGACGAGTACATCGGCTTGGTCGAGAGTGCCCTGACGGCTGTGACTCACCCGAAGTGGTCGGAGGGCGACGGCGAGGTTCCCTCAGTGACGAGCCTGGCGGCGAAGCGGTGGCGCCGGCTGCGCGCCTACGTTTCATCCATGGGCGACGCTCCCACCGATGAGCAACTCCATCGCGTGCGGATCCTCGCCAAGCGAGTGCGCTACGCAGCCGACGCCAGCGTGCCCGTCGCCGGCGCCGCCGCGGCCGCGTCGGCGGCGGCGGTGGCCGCGCTGCAGACCGTGCTCGGCGAGCACCATGACGCGGTGGTCACCCGCGAGTGGCTCCGGCACCAGGCCGATGCCACGGCCAGCCTCGCCTTCGCCGCGGGACAGCTGGCCGCGCTCGAGGTGAGCAAGATGCGCGGTGTGTCGCAGCGCTGGCGCAAAGCGTGGGCGGCAGCGTCGCGCAAAAAGGACTGGCGATGGCTGCACAGCTGATCCACGTCGTCCGCCACGCCCACGCAGGCGACCGTGAAGCCTGGTCGGTCGACGATGACCTGCGTCCGCTGTCAGAGCGCGGTTGCGGGCAGGCGGAACGGCTGGCCAGCCAGTTCGGCGGCTCTATCGCGGCGATCTACTCGAGCCCGTCGCTGCGCTGCCTCGGCACGGTGCTGCCACTGGCGCGAAGTCACGGGCTGGCGATCGTCACACTTGAGGAACTGTACGAAGGGGGCGGGGCGGCGCCGATGCTGGCGCGCCTGGGTGCCGAGCCGCGCGGTCCGGTGGTGGCCTGCACGCACGGCGACATCCTCGCCGATCTCCTTGGGCTGCTGATCAGCTCGGGCCTCACCCTGCCGTCGGTGCGCGCCGAGAAGGGCTCGACCTGGACCCTCGAGCTTCACGCCGGGGTAGTCACCTCGGCCCGCTACGCCCCGCCACCGTGAGCCGAGCGCTCCCACCGGCGGCCGGAAGCCGCGGCGGCCGACCAATGCCAAGAGCCAGCCGGACCGCGGCAACGCGGTCGGTGGTGATCGAGTCGACACCGGCAGCAGCGACCGACTGAGCGGCGGCAGGGTCGTTGATCGTCCAGGTGTTGACG
>CATPBU010000294.1 GCA_955652455.1 Candidatus Dormiibacterota bacterium | reverse complement strand
TGCGTGGTGTGCTCAGCGCACCGCAGCGGGCCATGACCACCCCCAGCCGCCGCCTGATCGTCGCCATCGCGGCGGTCACCGCGTTCGTCTCGGTGATGTGGCTGTGGCACATTCCCGCTCTGTACAACCTCACGTTGCGAGATGACGCGGTGCACAACGTCGAACACACCGCGTTCCTCGCTGTCGGGCTGCTCTTCTGGACGGCATCCCTTTCCCGCCGGCGAGCGGCACCGTCGCTCGGATTGATCGGCCGGGCTGTGGTGGTGCTCGCCGGGCTGGTGGGGAGCTGGATGCTGGCCGTGTTCATCGGGTACGCACCGACGGTGCTGTACGCGTACTCCGGCAGCGGCGACCTGACGGCCATCGCGGACCAGCAGCTGGCGGCGGGAGTCATGTGGGTCCCGGCCAGCCTGCCCTTCGTGATCGTGCTGGTGACGCTGGGGGCGCTCTGGTTCGAGAACGATGCGCAGGCTGCCGACACGGAGGCGCGCCGGCGAGGGGAGGCACGAGCGTGAGCACGCCTGTCCGCGCCGGCCGGGCCAACCTGCTGCCGGTGCCGCACAGTGACGCGATGGCGCGCGCTCGCGCCGTCGCCGTCGACTACCTCAGCCTCACCAAGCCGCGCATCATCGTTCTGCTGCTGATCACCGAGCTCACCGCCATGGTGGTCGCATCGCACACGCTGCCCAACCTGCGTGAGCTGACCGCCGCAGTGGTCGGCGGCTTCTGCGCCGCCGGTGGCAGCGGCGCGCTCAACTGCTGGTGGGATCGCGACATCGACGGGCTGATGCGGCGTACGGCCAACCGGCCGATCCCGAGTGGGCGGATTCGCGCCGGTGACGCGCTGGTGTTCGGCGTGGTCCTGGTGGCGCTCGCCGCGGTGGTTTTCGTGGCGCTCGCGAGTCCGCTCGCCGCGGCGCTGGCGCTGCTCGGCTCGGTGTATTACGTCGCCCTCTACACGATGACTCTGAAGCGCCGCACCACCCAGAACATCGTGGTCGGTGGCGCCGCCGGCGCGGTCCCCGTGCTGGTGGGCTCGGTCATTGCCACCGGGCAGATCGGCTGGGTGGCGATCGCGCTGTTCGGCATCATCTTCTTTTGGACACCGCCGCATTCCTGGGCGCTGGCGCTGGTGTACCGGCGTGATTACGCCGGGGTGTCGGTGCCCATGCTCCCTGCGGTCGCGTCGGAGCGGGCCACACTGCAGGCGATCATGGCGTACCTTGTAGTGCTGGTCGCGGTCAGCCTCGTGCCGGCGCTGACGCTCGGCGCGCTGTATGCGGTGCCCGTCATAGCCCTCGACTCGTATTTCCTGTTCCTCGCCGTCTGCGCACTGCACCATCGCACCGTGCGCAGCAGCGCACGGCTCTTCCACTACTCGCTGCTGTACCTGGCCGCGGTTTTCGCCTGCAGCGCCGCGGCTGCGCTCATCGCCGGCGGCTGAGGTGGCGCGGGGGCTGGCCTCGATACTGGCCGCCATCGCGCTGGCCGGTTGCGGCGGGGCCCCGACCGGTGCCGCCGCAACGACCAGCGTGGGCGCGCGCGTCGGCGACCTCGCTCCACCGCTGAGCGGGAGGTCACTTGAGGGTCACCAGCTGTCGCTGGACGCGTGGCGGGGTTCAGTGGTGGTGCTTGTCTTCTGGGCGTCGTGGTGCGTGCCGTGCCAGGCCGAGCAGCCGGCAATCAATGCGCTGGCGCAGCAGGAGCTTGGCGCCGGCGTGCACTTCGCCGGTGTCAGCGTCGACAGCAGCAGTTCGGCAGCCCAGGGATACGTGACCCACTACGCGGTGCCGTACGACAGCCTCGTCGACACCTCCGACACGGTCGTGGTCAGCTACGAGGTGGTAGGGCCGCCCACGACCTTCGTCATCGACCGCGAAGGGCGCGTGTCCGCTCTGATCGAAGGTCAGCTCAATCCCGATGACCTCCGCGCCAAGATCGCCATCGCTCGATCGGCTGCATGAGCGGGCGGCGCCAGGCCCGCGTGGGTGGCGCGGACTCGTGCTGTACGAAGCTGCGACGCTCCTGCAACCTCGATCTCCTGCCACGCACCGTACGGTCAACCAATGCCCGGCCAATCGCCCCCTCCCGACCGGCCGCAGGCAGGCGGTTGGAGCGTTCGAGAGCGCCCCGACCGCGTGCAGGAGACGTGGGACGTCCCGGTCGTCCCGCCGCCGCCACCTCCACAACGTCCGGCGCCGCCGTCCGTGGGTCCTGAGCCACCGCCTCCGCCACCGTCGTGGGCCATCGCCCATCACAGCGCTCCAGAGCCGGCTCCCAGCCCCACCGCCCCGCCGGGGTTCCCCACCACCAGGCAGCTGATCGCCGCCGGTGTAGCTGCCGCCGTGATCGTCGCCGGAGCGGGCACGTACATTCTTCGAACCGGCGCGTCACGCTCCGCGCCAGAGCCGACCCAGTCCGGACCGGCAGTGGCGGTGGTGCACAACGGGCCGGCAGTGCTGGTGCCCGAGTCCCTCACCGGCGGCGCCTCCGGACGGCCCATCGCGCTGCCCGGCTCGCCGACCAGTATCGTCACCACGCCCGACGGCACCCGGGCGTTCCTGCTGAACGGCACGGACGGCCAGGTCATCCCCGTGGACCTCGTTCATGCCAGGCTGGGAACCCCATTTGCGGCCGGGAAACTCCCGACAGACGAATCACTGTCCGCTGACGGCGGCTCGCTGTACGTCGTCGACAACCTCAGCCACGCGCTGATCACCTTCAACACGGCGTCAGGGATCGCCCGGCCGGCGCAGCAGCTCCCCCAGGGAGTCGATTCCTTCACCCCGGCCCCGACCGGGTCATCCGGGGTGGTCAGCTTCTTCACCGCGGAGGGGGACCCCGGGATCATCGCCTTCGACAGCGCGACGGCTGGGCTCGGCGCTCCGATCGCAGTCGGACGGAACACCCCGGTCGACGTCCGTTACAGCCCCGACAGCGGCACGGTCTGGGTCACCGAACCTGGCTCCGGTAACGCCCCCGGCGTGGTGATCCCCGTGGACGTTCGCTCCCGGGCCGTGGGCCCTGCCATCCTCGTCGGCCACGGGCCGGCCGGCACGGCGCTCAGCGCCGACGGCCATCTGCTCGTCGTCACCAACGGCATCGACCACAGCGTCACCCTGGTCGACCTGGTCGCGAGGGCAGCGCTGGCGACGATCCCAGTGGGAGCCGGTCCCGGCCGCGCCGCGATCTCGTCCGACGGTACCACCGCCTGGGTCGCCTGCAGCCTCGACCAGACGCTGGTGCCGGTGAACCTGCGTGCCCGCACCTCCGGTGCGCCGATGCCGCTCAACAATGCCCCATCCGACCTCAGCCTGCCGAGGAGCGGTGGCGCCTGGGTCCTGTTCTCCAGCTCACCGGGAACGGTGGCCTTCCTCAATGGACTGAACAGCAGCGGTGGCGGCGCTGCCTCGGTGGGCAACCAGCCCAACATGCTGATCGCCCACGACTCAAGCACCGCGTGGGTCGCCAACGGGCTCTCCGACACCGTGCAGCACATCGACCTCGCCGGCAGGACCGCCGGCGACCCCGTCCGCGTCCCGGGCACGCCGGAGGACCTGGCGCTCACGCCCGACCACCGGACGCTGCTGGTTCTCAGCTTCGGCGACGGCACCCACCCCGGGTTTCTGACGGCGATCGATACCGCCACGTCGAAGCCAGGCCTCCCGCTCCCGGTCGGGGCGGCGCCATCATCGTTGACGCTGGCCCGGGACGGCACCGTCGCCTTCATCGCCAACCACCAGAGCAACTCAATCACCACGGTTGACGTCAAACAGTGGCGTGCGGGCTCGCCGATCGCGCTCCCGTGCAGCCCCACCCAGCTGGTGATCACGCCCGACGGCGCCACGGTCTACGCGGCCTGCGCCAGCGATACCGCTGTACTCCCGGTGACAACGCGGACCCGGGCCGTCGGCGCGCCGATCGCGGTCGGCGCCGACCCCTCGCTCGTCATGGGCAACACGGGTGCCACCCTGTTCGTCCTGGAGAACCACCAGATCCAGGAGATCCTGGTGTCGAGCAACGCGATCGTCCTCACTCACGCCGAGACGGGCAACATCGTCGGCTTGACACCAACGCCTGACGACTCGGCGCTCGTCGCCGCCGAGAACACCGGCGGGGCGTTGCTGCTGCTCAGCACCGCCACCCTGAGCACGACCAAATCGGTGGCCGTCGGCTCCCGGCCTCAGAGCGCCGCGCTGACCCCCGACGGGTTGCGCGCCTACGTCCTCGACACCAGTCAGCAGAAGCTCTACGTCGTCGACGTCGCCGCGGGGAAGGTGGCGGCGACGCTCAACGTCGCTCCCAATGCGACGTACGTTGCGGTGCCGTCGCGCCAGCCATGAGCCGCACTGCGGGGATGGCGCGCGTTGCCGCCGGCCTGTTTCTCACCGGCTGCGGCGCCAACACGCTGTCCAGCGGTGGCGCGCCATCGAGCACCGCCTCAGGCGACATCAGCGCGGCGATTGTCAATATCAACGGAACCGTCCCGGGTGGGCGGATCGCCGGCACCGGCATGATCATCGCTCCCGACGGCACCGTGCTGACCAACAACCATGTGGTCGCCGGGACCACCGCGCTGACCGCACAGATCGGCACCGGCGGGCGGGTCTACAACGTCACCGTCGTCGGCGTCGATCCCAGCCAGGATGTCGCGGTGATCCGCCTCGAGGGCGCCTCCGGCCTCCCCACCGTGCCACTGGAGAGTTCGGGGGTGGTCAACCTCGGCGACGGCGTGACTGCGGAGGGAAATGCCCTCGGCAAGAACGGCGCGCCGGTGGTGGTCACCGGACAGGTGATCTCCCTTGACGACACCCTGACCGTGTCCAACGAGGGCAACCACACCCAGAACACGCTGGCCGGTCTGATCCAGTTCAACGCGCCGATCCAGCCGGGGGATTCCGGCGGACCTCTGCTCGACCAGGCGGGTCGGGTCATCGGCATGGACACCGCTGCCTCGCCGACGCAGGGCGACCAGGGCGCCAGCTTCGGCGCCGCCATCCCGATCGACACCGCCATGGGCATCGCCAACCAGATCACGGCGGGCGCGTCGTCACCGTACATCCAGTCAGGGCACAGTGGAATCCTCGGCCTCGCCGTCGTCGACGCCAGCACCCACGACGGCGCGCGGGTGATCAGCATCACCGGTGG
>CATPBU010000293.1 GCA_955652455.1 Candidatus Dormiibacterota bacterium | reverse complement strand
TCATGGACGAGCCCACCTCCGCCCTCGACCCCATCGCCACCCTCAAGGTGGAGGAGCTGATGCGCGAGTTCCGCGACGACGTGACCATCATCATCGTCACCCACAACATGCAGCAGGCGGCCCGGGTCAGCGACATGACCGCATTCATGATGATGGGGGCCGGCAGGGCCGGTGAGCTGATCGAGTTGCGGTCGACCTTCGATCTGTTCAACAAGCCCAAGGATCGCCGAACCGAGGACTACATCACCGGCCGCTTCGGCTGATGGAGTCGCCGGCGCATCCCCTTCGCCCTTCGCTGGACACCGAGCAGCGCCGCGTTCGTGAGCTCGTCCTGGAGATGGGGGAGATGGTCGACATGGCCATCCAGGTCGCCGCGGTCAACCTGGTGCCGACCAACCGCCATCTGGCCCTCGAGAGCCGGACCTTCGGCTGGCAGCGAACCGATCCTTTGCGAGGCACCTACCTGGCGCTGGCAAATCCCCCGGCAAGGACCGTGACAGGGATCGCTCTGAGCCTGCGAGCGCTCCCTGACCTGGGGTTCGCACTGTCGCTCGGTGTCTTCGCAGCAGGCACGTCGGTCGGCACCGAGGTGGCGCGGATCGCCGCCAGCCTGGGCGGGGTAGGGGTGCGGCTGCGACGACCGTTGCTGCAGCGGCGAGCGGCGCGGCGCATGCTGACGGCAACGATGCGGCGCCCGGCATCGGTCCGTCGCGTCGAGGTGGTCGCTCTTTTCTGGCATCCGCCATACGGGTCCGATGGCGACCTGCCGCCGACCAGAGGATTGCAGGCAACCCCGGCGGGGTACCTCGGCGCCGGGGCAAACCCTTGACCGAAGCCTCGCCCTCGACATACCGTGTCCGCCGGGCCGCCGCGCGGCTGGGGTGGAGGGTCGACAGGGTAGGGGAATGATCGATGGATCGGCGTCGCATGGTCGCGGCCGCCTTCTTCAGCACCGTGATCGTCCTCGTCCTGGGGGTGATGGTCTACCTCCAGCAGGCGAGCAACCAGCAGGCGATCACCGTATACGTCCTCAAGCACGCGGTGCTGGCGGGCAGCCCGTACGCAGCCGACGACATCTCCATCGTCAGCATTCGGGCACCGGAGGGTGACTTCCAGTACGAACACCGCTCGCCGGCGCAATATGCCGCGCGCTACACGCAGAACCTGCATCGCAACGACATCCTCCGCGACGACGATCTCATCGACGCCGGCGCCCAGGTGGAGATCGCGCTGAGCTTGCAGGCTCCTCCGCCCCTGTCGGCCGGTGACCGCATCGATGTGTTCGCCACTGTCGGTGGTGGACGGCAGGCGCGGATCGGCCAGGCGGTGACGGTGCTGACCGCATCCGGCGGCGCTCTGACGGTGCTGGTGCCGGTCGATCAGGAGGCGGCGTGGATATCGGTGGCGTCGCCGAGCATTGCGCTGCACGCGGTGCGCTCCGGGCAGCAGGATCCGTCGTCGCTCCAGCCACTGGCGCCGAACGATGCCGTCTCGCGACTGTGTGGCTCAGCGTGTGCCGGCGGCGTCAGCGGTTCGCCAACACCGTGAGCACGCTGATCGCGGTCTACACGACGCGCGCGGGTCAGACCTCCACACATTGGGCGGCGTGCCTTGCCTGGACGCTCGCAGAACGGCACCGCGTGCTTCTCGTCGACTGCGACATGGAGGGAGGAACGCTCGCCGACGTGATGCTGCTGCGCACCGACGAGCGCTCCATCGCCAACTGTTTCGGCGACCGCCCGGCGACGGCGCTGGAGCTCGATGCGCAGGCCGTCGCCCACCCTGAGCGCGAACAGCTGCGCGTCGTTCCTGGGCTGTCACGCAGCTACGGGTACGAGATCGTCGAGTGCCTGGCCAAGCTGTCCGGGGCGCTGGCCGGCACGCGCGACGACGTGGTCATCGCCGACCTCGGCCATCCGCTCTCCCACCCGGGCCTGCGCTCACCACGCTCTGCCGCGGAGGCGATTTGCGCTGTCTTCTCGCGCGCCTTCGTGGTCATCAAGGACGATCCAGCGCTGCTGTCGAGGAGCATCGCCGTGCTCCAGGCAGCGCGGCCACCACACGGCGAGCTGATCATCTGCAACCAGCGCAGCCGTGCCTACCGCCGGGTCATCCTCGAGAGTCTCGAGCGCAACGTCCCTGAGCTGGCGATTCGCGACGTCTGGCAATGGGACGAGGCTCGCGCCACCAGGATGGGCGAGACCGGGATTCCCGCCACGCTCGCCGGCGTCGCCGACGACCTCAACCTGGTGCCGGTGCCGGCGTGAAGGCGATGAAGGTCGACACCGGCATGGTGGCTTTCGGCACGCTCGGGCCGAGCCCCGCGGATGAGGTTCCCGTGGCCAGGTGGCCGCAGATCGCGGCGGAGGAACGCGAGGTCGCCCAGGCGATCGCCGACCGGGTGATCCGCGACCGCGGCGGCGAACCCGCGTCGGTGCACCATGAGGAGCGTCTGCACGACGACGTTGCCTGGGTGGTGGAGCGTGCCATCGCCTCGCCTTCGACCAGCGGACTCCCGCTCGCCGTGGTCAGCGAGCTGGCGGGCAACCCCGGCTACCGCGCTGTCGCGCGCCGCAACGCGGCCATCCTCGCCTCGCATCTCTGGCCGCTGTCGCTGCTCGTCTACGGCGCCGACCTCGAGAACATCACCTGCATGGGCTACGACCACTGGCTGGTCAGCGTGGTCGGTCGCAAGCTGGCGCTCATCGGTGACAGCCCATTCGCGGGCGACGATGACTGTCTCGAATTCTTCCGTCGCGTGGTGCGACTGCGCGGCGTGACCGGTGACCACAGCATCACCGAGGCGGCGCCGATCGCTGAAGCCAACGTGGGCAGCGTGATTCGCCTCTGCGTGGCCAAGCGGCCGGCGGTGTCGGGGCAGGCCGCGCTGGTGGCCGCCATCCGCATCCCAGCGCGCTCCAAGGTCCGCGACCTTGCCGACTACGTTCATGCCGCGGTGATGCCCGATGGGATCGCCCGGTTCATCGAAGCCTGCGTCGACGCGCGCGTCAACGTGATGATCGCCGGCGGCACGAGCACCGGTAAGACCACATTGATGCGCGTGTTGTGCGGGCTGGTCCCCCCCGGCGAGCACCTCGTGGTCGTGGAGGACGGGGCTGAGCTCCACCTCGACCAGGACCGGGGCGACGGGCAACCATGGCACTCGCTGACCTCGGCGGTGTCGACCATCCCGTCGATCAGGGCAGAGGCGGACTCTGGTCAGCTGACCATGTTCGACCTGGTGCGGCACGCGCTGCGCTTCCAGCCCGATCGCCTCATCCTCGGTGAGTCGCGCGGTGAGGAGATGGCTGCGGTGTGCAAGGCGTTGATGACCGGGCACGACGGGTCGATGACCACGATCCATGCCGAAGATGCCGAGCTTGCGCTCGACCAGGCCGTGCAGTACGTGATGGAGAACCGCCGCTTCACCGGCAACGAGAGGATGGCCAAGCGCGTGGTGGAGCACGCCATCCAGCTGGTGATCCATCTCGCCAACCAGGATGGCCGACGCCGCCTCACCGGCATCCTCGCGGTGGAGCGGGGCGGCAATCACAAGTGGATCTACCGGCAGACTGACAGCGGCGGCTGGCAGCGGATGACTGAGCTGGTGGGCAATCTCAACCGGCTCGGACCGCGGCTCGCCCGCCACCTGCCCGGTGGCGAGATCCCCGCCCCGTGATCCTCTCGACGGCCACGCTGACAACGCTGCAGCTGGTGGGCTTCCTGGTGGTGATCGCGTGCGCCGCCGCGGGCACGGCGACAATCCTCGATCTCGACATGCGCGGCCTCACCCGCAATCGCCGGCGCTGGCGACTGCTCGAGCGCGAGCGCGACGTCGCCGCCAACCTCGGCTGGCCATGGCGGCGCTGGGTGGTCATGCGCGTGTCATTGGTCGCAGCCGGCATCGGTCTTGGGCTCTCGTCGCGCATCTGGATCCTGGTGTTGATCGGCGGATTGCTCGGCGTGTTCGGGTTTCGGTTCGCCCTGGCCGGCAGGGCAGCGAGCCGCCGACTGCGCATGGAACGCGCTTTCCTGGGCCGGCTGCGCGATCTGCGCGACCGGATGGCGGTGGCCAACCAGTCGCTCGACACCGCCCTGCAGGAGATCGGGCGCGATCCCGGACCCGGGTTGGAGTACGTCCTGGCGCCGTTGGCGCGCGGCGGCTCGGTCCTCGACAACATCGTCGAGGTGGGACTGCGGGCACGCTCGCCGGTGGTGGAGTACGCCTGCGCTGTGCTGCTGTGGACGCGCAGCCGCAGTCTCGAGGCACTCATCGAGGCGATCGACGAGCTGCTCCTTCCCGTCGGCAGCGCGCAGCTCGCCGTGCAGGAGGAGGCCGCCGTCACGCTGACCCAGCAGCGCGCAGTGACCATCGCGATGTCCGCGCTGATGCTGGTGATGTTCGTCATCGTCATCCGCGTCGACTCGTTCCGCGCCTTCTACCAGTCGTTCGCCGGCAACGTGGTGCTCGTCGGGGTGGTCATCCTGTTCGCCCTGCTCGTCGGCCTGCTCGGGCTGATCGTGCAGGTGCGCGACTGGACGCGCTGGGACCTGCGCAGACTCGCCGACGAACAGGAGCGCCTCGGTGCCCAGTAGCCTGTGGCTCTCCGCCGCCGCCACCATTGTGGTTGTCGGCCTGTGGGCGGCATTGCTCGGCCGGCTCGGCTACCTCACCTCGTCCGATGTCCGTGGGTGGCGGCGGCTGGCGGCGCTGCGCGGCTACGCGCGCCCGCACACGC
This sequence comes from Candidatus Dormiibacterota bacterium, assembly GCA_955652455.1. The sequence continues at coordinate 1,338 of CATPBU010000293.1, read as the reverse complement.
GCTTCGAGCGTGCTGCCGAGCGGAGCGCGACCGTCCGTCGCGTGCAGGAGGAGCTCGATCTCCACCGCCAGCTGGCGCAGGCCGACCGGACGGAAACCGACGCCGGCTTCCTGGGGCGCACCGCGGTGGTGGCGTTGGTCACGTTCACGGTGACGCTGGTTGTGGACACGACCTTCCGGCTGGGCAGCGGCGACTTCGCGGCGCCGCCATGGATCGCCGTGGTGCTCGCCATCGCGGCTGTGCTGGCCAGGTTCACGCTGCTGCGCGAGGCTGCTCAGCGGCGCCGCGACCGTGCCGACCGCACCCTCGGGGACATGATGATGCTCGTCGCCATCGTCACCGATGGGCGCGGCCTGCAGGTCGAGGACGCGGTGCGCATCCTCTCGCGCTGCGCCACCACATCCGACCTGCGTACGCTGGTTGACGGTGGCTGGCGGCGCTTGATCAGCACGCGGCCGCGGAGCACCGCAGAGCTCTACAGGTCGATCGGCGAGGAGTTCAGGATTCCCGCTTTCACCCTGGTGGCCGACGCTCTCACGACGACCAACGTCGGCATCGGTGAGCGTGTCACCTACACCCGTGTCGCGCAGGCGGTGTACCAACACCGGCTCGCCGACGCCCGGATGCGAGCGGCGCGCGCCCGCATCCTGGTGACTCTGCCGGTTGCCGGCATGCTGATCCCACTGCTGCTGCTGCTCGGTGCGCCGACGTTCGAGAGCCTGACCACCGGACTGGGCGGAGGCTGAGATGCTGCCCCGGCGGGTGACGGCGGCGGTGACCGGCGCGGCGGTCCTGGCGGCGGCCGTCTGGTTCGGATGGCTCGACACCGCGCGCATCGTTGACCTGCTCACCGGGCGGGTGATCACGGACACGAGCGCATTCGCAATGGTGGCGTTGCTGTGCTGGCTGGCGGTAGCCGGTATCGTCGGCGCGGTCGTGGCCCGACTGCTGGGCGGCCGAGGCGGGCGTCGACGGTCGATACGACGCGCCCCGCTGGCGCTGGTCGCCGGAGCGACCCTCCTTGGACTGGGTGTCGTGCACCACAACGCCGGCTACGGCGTGTGTTGTGCCAACGCCGGCACCGCACAACAGGCTGAGCATCGTGTCCGCTGAGCCTCGCACGTTCGCGTTCATCTCTCTGCTGCGCGACGACGCCGAGGCGCGGGGGCTTTCCGGTCTGCTCGAGGGTTTGGCGCGCCCAGAGGCGAGCGCGCAGGCGCTCTTCCTGGTTCCCGCAGTGCGCGGGCTCGACTTCTTCGCTGCAGGTGAGAGCCAGGCTTCGCTCGACCGCTGGTGGGGCGCGAACATCCCTGCCGACGCGCTTCCCGTCTACATGCT
>CATPBU010000292.1 GCA_955652455.1 Candidatus Dormiibacterota bacterium | reverse complement strand
GCGCGGCACCTCACGCCGGGCGCGTGATCATCGGTCGCTCGACGATCTCACCTCCCTGGCCAGCTCCGCGGACGTCGTCGCGGATGTGCTGCAGCGCGACGAGGGTCGCTCCGTGGCTGCCGCCGTCGCTGCCCTGCCAGCGGGTCAGCGAGAGGCGATACAACTCGCCTATTACGCGGGGTACTCGCAGACTGAGATCGCCACCCGGACCGGGCTGCCGCTGGGCACCATAAAGGGCCGCACGCGCGCGGCCCTGCGCGCGCTGACCACGTCCCTCGAAGCACTGCATTCAACGAGTGCCGCGGTGGCAGACCCTCATCAGGGCGCCGGTCCGAAGTCCCAAGCGACTCGGTGCTGAACCGTGTGCCCGAGTTACGTGCATCTTCGCGGCGACGGCGTTCGGCGTTCACCCACGTCCGAAGCTGTAGGCAGAATCAGCTCTCGATCGGCGTATCGGTCCTTTTTCCCCAGTCAACCCACGAGCCGTAATACACCTGCACACTCGGATATCCGAGCACATGCTTCAGGACGAACCAAGCTTGGCTCGCTCGGTTGCCGATCGTGCAGTAGGTGATGACAGTCTTGTCTTTGGTGACGCCAGCGTCGTCGAAGACACGCTGCAGTTCACGCGGAGCCTTCAGGGCACCGCTCTCTGTCCGCATTAGATCGATCGGAACACTTTTCGCGCCCGGGATGTGCCCCGATCGACCGGCGCCTTCGGTTGCCCCGGACGGCCAAAAGCGCTCGCCGGAGTATTCGAGTTGGGAACGCACGTCCAGGATGAGCTTGGTAGGGTCCCCGACTGCGCTTTGCACCGCCGCGCGCGTTGCGCTGATGTCACTGTCTCCTGGTCGAAGCCCGTTTGCCGCGGACGACGGCGCCGGTGTGTCGGTACTCCAGCGCTGCCCCGTCTGAGACCATTGGTCGCGTGAGCCTTCGAGCATGCGGACGTCGTTGTGCCCGTTCGCATGCATGAGCCAAAATCCCAGAGCATTCCCATATCCGTAGACAACGACACTGGTGTCGGCGCCAATGCCCGATCGCTCGACGAGGTCCTCGAGTGTCGTCCGCCCGACCGGTTGGTAGGTGGCGTCGCGCAGGTCGGTGTATGCATTCCAGAAAACCGCGCCTGGAATGTGGCCCTGGTCGTAGACAGCCCGACTGACGTCCACCTCGACGATGCGCACCTGGGGATCGTCGAGGTGAGCGGCGATCCACATGACGTCAACAGTAGCGTCGGACATGTGACGGCGATGATAGCGACCCGCGAGTCAAACATACAGGCTCGGGAGACGTTGGTGAGCCGGAGACGATCATCGGCGGCGTTCGGCCGCCAGTTGCAAGAGGTGGTAGCCGAGGATCAGTTGAGTAATCGCCAGGGGCTCGTTGCGAACGCCTTCAATGGCCCCAATCCCGCGCGGCAAGACAGCCGCGTCGCCGAAGCCGAGCCCACGCCAGAGTGCCTCCTCGATCTGCTTTGTCAGCTCGGGCGGAGCGTGCCCGTGGACATGGAGCGCGTCGACGGGCTTGCCGTCGTCGTCGCGGATCAGCTTGAGGTGAATGCCGCGACGGTTGGCCTCGGTGAGCGCCGACGACAGGTCAGGATGCGAGACGGTCGGTCGGAGGAGCAGCGTCGCACTGAGCGTCTCGTCACCTGCGTGGTCATCGGCATGCGGCCACAGGCCGTTGGCGGGTTGCTGCAGCGGTCCGAACTGAACGACGATATCGGCCTTGGCGCGTTGCGGGCGAATGAACTCGGCCGATTCCGGCTCGCGTCTGTCGAGCTCCGCCATGACCTGTTCTGGGGTATAGCCGCGCTTGGCGGAGTCACGCGCGATCTTCCAGGCGATGCGTATCGGTTCTGGGGGATCGAGATAGACGGTGATGTCCGCGCAGGCCTGCGCCAGCTTGGTGTGCAGAGGCAGAAGGCCCTCGACGATGACGAAGCGCCGTGCTTCGACGAACTCGGGGCGGCCGAAGGTCCCTGTCGTGTGATCGTATTTCGGCTTGAGGATCGGCTGCCCGTTGGCGAGCAGCTGGAGGTGCTGCTCCATGATCTCGATGTAGTTGCATCTCGGATTGAGCGGCGTGAACGGCAGCGCGCGTCGCTCCTCGCGGTCGTACCGGTGGTAGTCGTCAGCGCATACCGCGGTGACGTTCTCCTCGCCGAAAGCGGCGACAAGCCCCTTGGTGAGGGTGGTCTTGCCCGCGGCGCTGTCCCCGGCGATGGTTAGCATCACCGGTCGCAGCGGGGGGTCATCGCTCAACCATGCGGCTCGTTGCATGGCCATCAGCTTGTCCGGCATCACACCCTCAGTCATGGCTCGGGCCGTCCGCGGGAGCACCATCCGGGGGCGCGCCGGACAGCAACCGGCTCTTGCGTACGTCGGCCGCCTCGATGCGCATCAGGTCGTCGCGGTCCACCGTTCCGCCTGCCGCGACAAGCCGGTTCGCCTGGCGCAGACGGCAGCGTTCCAGCGCGTTGCGCACGCTGCGGGCGTTGGCAAAACGCGGCATCGCCATCCGCTTGTCGAGAAGTTCACGGAAGGCGCATCCGGCGTCGTCCGAGAACCGGTAGCGCTGCTCCGCGAGCATGAGTTCGGCGATCTGCACGAGCTCGTCGACCGTATAGTCCGGGAAGTCGATGTGGTGGGCGATGCGCGACTGCATGCCTGGGTTGCTCTCGAAGAACGTGTCCATGCGATCCCGGTACCCGGCCAGCACCACGACAATGTCGCTGCGCTGGTTCTCCATCACCTGGAGCAGAATCTCGATGGCCTCGGCGCCGTAGTCGCGCTCGTTGTCGTGCTTGTAGAGGTAGTACGCCTCATCGATGAAGAGGACTCCGCCCATGGCCCGCTTGAGCACGTCACGGGTCTTCGGGGCGGTGTGGCCGATGTACTGGCCGACCAAGTCGTCGCGTGTCACGGTGACGAGGTGACCCTCGGCGAGGTAACCGAGGCGGTTGAGGATGGCGGCCATGCGCATCGCAACCGTCGTCTTGCCGGTCCCCGGGCTGCCCGTGAAGCACATGTGCAACGACGGCCGCTCCGACTCGAGCCCGAATCCGTGACGCAGTCGATCGACCACCAGGAGCGAGGCGATCTCGCGGATGCGCGTCTTCACCGGTTCCAGCCCGACCAGGTCATGTTCCAGGCTGTCGAGAACCTCGGCGATGCGCGCCCGGGCCAGCTCCGCTCCCATGTCGACCTGGACGTCCTCGTCCCATGCCGGCGGCGGCGCTTCACCGGTGGGGGCGCCGTCAGCGACGGGGTCCGCGGATCCGGCGGCGCGGACCTCCCCGCCCGGCTCCTGGGCCATGCCGAAGCGTCGTCGTCCGTCGCTCGCCATCACCCGCTGTACCGGTCACCCTCGGGTTTGTCGGTGGCGTACGCGTGGAGGGTGTAGCGCACCTGGCGATCGGCTCCCTCCTCGCGTTCGAGACGGAAGCCTGGCTCGGCGGCGGGGCGGTTGACGATAAAGCTGAGCGCGGTCGTCTGTCGACCGAGCGCGCGATCGTACGCGTTGAGGCGAACGTAGTGATTGGGATGCGCCTGCCGGCAGCGGTTGATCTCGTAGAGGATGGCCGACGGATCGGCCATATCGAACATCGGCAATTCCCACATCTCCCACAGGAAGTTGCGTGGGTGCGGGTCGTCTGTGAACTCGACGGACAACGGCCATCCGTTGTCGAGGCAATACTGCACCTGTTGGGTGATCTGCTCGTCGGTGAAGTCGGGTAGATACGAGAAGGTTCCCTGGGTGATCCGCATGCGCGTGTCTCCTCTCAGGCCGACGTCGGCGTCGACACCACGTCAGGTGTGTCCGTCGACTCGTAGTTGAAGCTGATGTCGCCCCAGACGTCGAGCGCGGCCCGCAGTTCCGGGCTCCAGCTGGCGGCAGCTTTGAGGATGTCCGAGCCTTCGTGGACGTAGTCGCGACCCTCGTTGC
>CATPBU010000291.1 GCA_955652455.1 Candidatus Dormiibacterota bacterium | reverse complement strand
TCGTCCACGCGAGCATCCCCACGGACAACGTGCTCGGCGACGGGCATGGCGGGTACACGCGCCCGCTGTTCACCGTGAGCACCGAGGAGGACGTCAACGTCTTCAACGGCGACCAGTGGGTTCCGCAGGGCGCTGATACCAGCGCGGTGACCTGGCCGCCACACGCAGACCCCGCACGGCAGATGCCGACGGGCAACTACTCCGAGAATCGGGGCACCTCTGCGCCCGGCCCGGATCCACAGTGCGCTGGTCCTGCCCACACCGTGCATGTGACCAACCCCGATTTCCTGGCCGCCGGCGGCAGCCCCTTCGAGGGGCAGCAGCGCAACCTCTGCGACAGCAAGTTGATCCGCGTCCAGGCAGGGCAGTCGATTGCCCCGAACTTCCACGTGCACACCGTCGTTGACGTCCCGATCCCGGGTAAGTACTCCGGCTACATCGTCGACGACGTCAGCGCCTCGACCGACCGCAAGAGCACCAACCTCGGTGAGGTCTCCGGGATCGCCGGTGCGCCGGTCGGCCTCTACGACTGGGCCAACAATCTCCAGTACACGCCGACGTCGGACTACAACGGCCAGTTCGAGGTGCTCATGCCCTCGACCCAGAGCAGCAACTGCCTGACCCCGGCAGGGGTCTGCCCCAACATTTACCGCTTCGTCGGCAACGACCCGGGACAGTGGCCGAACCCCAACACCAATTACCAGCCGACCTACCGCACGATCGCCGCCCAGTTCCAGAGCTGGCCGGGGCAGTTCCTTGCCGCCGACGTGGCGCCGACCAAGGCGATCACCAACCTCGAGGCAGCGGGAGCCACGTTCCAATACCCGCCGCAATGCAACCCAGCGGTGAACGCACCGCAAATCCTCGCTCTGGATCGGCCCTATCGCAACGCGAACGAGGGCAACGTGACTGTGACCATCGACGGCCAGGGCTTCGGGGCGTCGAAGGGGACAGGCACGGTGACCCTGGACGGCACCGCGCTGTCGACCACGGCATGGTCGGATCGAGAGATCAAGGCCACGGTGCCCGCCAACTTCCCGCCCGCAGCGCATCAACTCCTGGTGACCAACGGAGCGGGCCTGACGACCACCCAGGGACTGACGTACCACGTGCTCGGCAACGGCTACAGCCCGACGGTCCTCGCGGTCGGGCCGACCAAGGGGCCCAACAATGCCAGCGCCAAACTCGGGCTGGTCCCGGCGGCTCACCGGTTCAGCTCCATCCAGGCAGCGCTCGAATACGCGGCCGGCTTCGACTTTCCCGCCTTCCTCCGGTCGATCCAGGCCGGTGGCAGTACCTACCCGACGCTGAAGCAAGGGCCACTGTCCAGGGCGCTGATCGTGGTGTACCCGGCGGACCCGCTGGCTTCCTCGCCGAACGGAGCGCCCTCGTCGTTCACGCCGTTCGGCACCTACTACGAGAACCTGATTGTCCACAGCGCCGTGAAAATCCAGGGCGTCGGCCCAGGTGGGGTGCGATCTGACGGCACCAGCGTGCAGGGCACCCGCGTCGACGGCGCCTACTTCTGGTCGACCAACACCCTCCCCGACGTCAACGGTGAGGAGGGCGGCGACAACCTGGCCGAGCTGGCCCAGACCAATGAACCGTACTCAGCGGCGTGGCTGACTCTCGCCGAGGCAATCAACAGCGTTGGCGGTGAGGGAGCCGGCTGGGACGGCAACTCCAACATCATCGAGGGTCAGGTCGTCTACGTCGTCGCCAAGAAGGGCAGCTTCACGGCCGCCAAGTACGACGCAGGCATGGACGGCTTCAGCGTCACCGGTGGGGATCAGAAGGACTTCCCCGGCAACATCAACGAGGCCTTCGGCAGCGCCAGCACCGCGCTCCAGGAGTTCGGCAACACCGACGAGCTTCCCGGGGTATTGCAGACGCAGGGTGGTGGCTTCTTCCTCAACGCTTACGCCGACCACTTCCACATCACCAACAACCTCATCCAGGGCAACAGCGGCTCCTACGGTGGCGCCATTCGCGTGGGTACGCCATACGTGAATTCGGGAGCGGCTGACGACGGCGCAGGACAGACCAACACCGGCGTCGTCATCGCTCACAACCGGATCATCGGCAACGGCGGCACCAACCTCGCCGGCGCCATCGGCCTCTTCTCCGGTAGTGACGGCTACCGCATCTCCGGCAACGTCCTCTGCGGCAACTACTCGCTGGAGTACGGCGGTGCCATCAGCCACTTCGGTCTGAGCGGCCAGAACAACAGCAATCCCGCCCTGAGCGTGGTTGGCACCATCGACCACAACAAGATCTACCTCAACGGCGCCAACGACGAGGGCGGCGGCATCATGATCGCCGGCGAGCTCCCGTTGCCAGTCGGACTCCCTGCCGGCGGTGGTACCCAGTTCGGCGGTGGCCTCTCACCCGGCGCCGGGCCTGTGGTCATCGACTCGAACATGATCTCGTCGAACATCGCCGATGACGACGGTGGCGGCATCCGCTTCCTCGCCGGCGGAATCGCGCCGATGAAGGTGACCAACAACTTCATCACCAACAATGACTCGTCGCACGAGGGCGGTGGCATCTCGATCGATGACACGCCGAACATCACCATCGCCCAGGACACCATCGCGCGCAACATCACCACGGCAACAGCAACGACCTCCGACGGGGCCCCGGCTCCAGCGGGCATCTCGACGGCGCGGAACAGTGACCTGCTCCAGAACAAGCTGCCGACGAACGCACCGCTGTATAGCAACCCAACGATCGTCAACAGCATCATCTGGGACAACCGGGCGGGCTCGTGGGCTGCGGGCGGCGTGGCAGGCATCGGCCTGCCCAACGACGCCACGCCGGTCAACGTGTGGGACGTCGGGACAGTCGATCAGAGCGGGTATCTGTCGCCCACGCAGTCGCTGCTCGATACCCCGGCCAACCAGGTCGAGGGCTGCAACGGATGCGAGCCGGGCAACCCCAACGCTGAGGGCAACTTCATCGGGACGAACCCCAACTTCGCGGCGCCGTTCGTCACCCAGATCGACGTGCTCCAGATTCGTACGTACTTCAGATTCCGTCCCTCGGCCATCGTCAGCATCTCGCTGCCGGCGGACGCGTTCGGCGACTACAGCTCGCCGTACAACAGCCCCTTGAATGGAAACCCAGGCCGGGGCGCCGTCATTCCCGGAGGACTCAGGTGAAGCAGCACGACCATCCCGTGTTTGGACGGCGATCGTTCCTGAAGGCTGCGGGAGTGGCGGCCGCAGCGGCGACGACGGGCTTCGGGATCAAGCGAGTGCTCCCGTCCAGCATGTCGCCGTACAAGCTCGCCGACTATTCCGGCATCCGGATCAAGCGCTACCACATCGCCGCGACCGACGGCTGGGTATCGTTGCCGACCCAAACCAACCCCATCCCACCGTTCTTCCCGGATCCCGATGCCCCCGCCTACACCGCCGGCAGGGGCATGTACGTCATGGGCTTCCGCGATGTCACCGCCTACGCAGGCTTCACCGGTGACAAGGACACGGGTGAGTTCCCGCTCACCCCGGCGATCATGGACCAGAAGCAGAAGGCCCAGATCACCGCGCCCCTGATCTATACCCAGGTCGGTGAGGACTTGCGCCTGCACCTGACCAACCTGGGCCTGGCCAGGCGCCCGGACCTCGTCGACAGCCACACCATCCACTTCCACGGGTTCCCCAACCAGACCGTGTATTTCGATGGCGTGCCGGACAACTCCCTGGCGGCGCCGATCGGACGAACCCTGACGTACCGCTATATCCCCGAGGACCCGGGCACGTACATGTACCACTGCCACTTCGACGACGTCGAGCACGTGGGCATGGGCCTGCGGGGCATCTGCTTCGTCCTTCCCAGCAAGGGGACGAACTACGCCTACGACTACGAGGAGACACGGTTCGATCGCCAGTTCGCGATCCTCGTCACCGAAGACGACCCGCATCTCCACTTCAACGACGCGCACCTGCAGATCAACGACTTCTCGCAATGGGCGCCGGCATTCACGCTGCTGAACGGGCGTGCGTGGCCCGACACCATTCAGCCCAACATGGACCCGCAGACGGGACAGCAGCTCGACGGGGCCAACGTCGGCACCAGCGTGGTCGACCGTCTTCGCTACAACCCGAACTCCTCGCTGATCCAGGCCAACTCGGGCGAGAGCATCCTCATCCGGATCAGCAACCTCGGGTACGAGCACCACAGCCTGGTGCTGCCCGGGCTCCAGCTGCGAATGGTGGGCCGTGACGCCAAACCGCTGGTGGCGGGCCGGCCGGACTATGCCGCCCCACCGCCGGCCCCCGGCCAGGCCTACGCCCAGGGAACGAGGGCAGACCTGACGGTGCTCACCAACCGCATCGACATCGGCCCCGGCGAGAGCCGCGACCTGATCTTCGTGGCTCCCAAGGTCACTGCGACTACCGTCTTCCCCTTCTACGACCGCAATGACTCCTTCGTCCATGACGCCCAGGGCGTCTCCGGAGATGGATACGGCGGGGCGCGCACCGAGGTGCATGTCTTCCCGTCCGGACTGGCCCCCCAGGGCCTTCCCAATCAACTGAACGCCGTCAACGGAGCGATGTGACGATGGCCACCGCAGCGACTGACGCAGGCAACGTGCTGGACAGCACGCATGACGACGCAACCCGGGGCCGTAGGCCTCTCCGCACCCGGTCGGCACGCATGCGCGCCCTCCGCTGGCTACCGCTGGTGGCCGTCGCGGCGCTGGGCGTGGGCCTCGCTCTGCCCGTGAGCGCGACCAACCTCCACAGGCCCAATCCGTCGGAGGGCCTCATCTGCACCAATGGCAACGCGACACTGGTCGGCGAGACCCTGGGCACGACCACGACTCAGGTGGTGAGTCGCAGCTTCGTGCTCACCGCCCGTGACGGCTACATCTCGACGAACGACGGCAACAGCATCTACATGTGGTCGTACGCCGAGGGGGACAAGGACTTCCAGTATCCCGGTCCGTTCCTCTGTGCGAACGAGGGGGACCGGGTGACGGTCACGCTGCGCAACACGCTGAAGGTCCCCACCTCGATCGTGTTCACCGGCATCCCTGGCGTCAAGGCCGATGGCGTGGTCTCGCAGCCGGACGGAGGCACCACCGGCCCTGCGACCAGCCTCACCCGGCCTGCCGCACCCGGAAGCTCGGTGACGTACACGTTCACAGCCGCTCACCCCGGCACGTTTGAGTACGCCAGCGGCACCGACCCCCAACTGCAGATGCAAATGGGCATGGTCGGGGGGCTGATCGTGCGCCCATCGACTCCCACGGCTGGGTGCGCTGTGCCCACACCGCCGCCCTCGTGCGTCTACGCGTACAACCCGGCCAGCGCGAGCAACTACGCCTACGACACCCTGTACAGCGGGTTCAACACCAACACCGAGTTCGTGCATTTGTTCACCGAGGTCGATCCGGACATGCACCACTGGATCGAGCTCGGCAACCTCAGCTACGACTGGTCGAAGTACAACTCCCGCTACTTCCTGATCAACGGCCGCTGCTTTCCCGACGACCTGGCTCCGAACAACGTTTCCAATCTGCCGACGCAGCCATACGGAGCGCTCGTCCACCTCCAGGCCAGCAGCAGTGCCAGCAATCGCGATACGGCGCTGGTCCGATACCTCAACGCAGGGCCCGTCTCGATCCCATTCCACGCCCACGGCAACCACGAGCAGACGGTCGGCATCGATGGCCACGAGCTGGTCACCGCCACCGGCGCTGACGCCTCGATCGACCGATTCGACATCGTGGTCGCGCCGGGCCAAACGGTTGACGCGCTCTTCAGCTGGGTCGACGCCCAGAACTGGCAGCCCGACACCAACCCGGTCGGCGTCCCCGTGCCCGACCAGCAGGACCGGCTGGAGGGACCGTACTGGAACGGCACCCCATACCTTGGCGATCAACAGCCGCTGGCAACCGGCAGGGTCAGCTACAACGAGTGCGGCGAGTTCTATCACTTCGCCCATGACCACGACCTGATCCACATCACCAGCTTCGGCATCTCGGGTGGAGGAGGCCAGCTCACCCTGGTCCGCGTTGATCCCCCCCCGAGCCTTCAAGCCAAATACGGGACCACCTGCACGGTGCCGGGGAGGTAGCGATGAACAGACCCCTCTCTTTCCGCATCCACCGCAGCGGTTCCGCCAACCACAATGGGCCCGCCCCACGCCGCGGCATCAGCCGCGCAACCCGAGTTGGCCTGGCCATCGGCGGTGCCGTGGTCGTCGCCGCCAGCGTCGTGAACGCGGCGGCCAGCACCCCGTCGGCGCATCCGACCCCGACCCCGAGCAGTCATGGCACGCAGGCTCCGAAACACACCAAGGTGCATCCGGTCAAGGGGGTCACTGCGCCCAAGTTGCTGACGCGCAAGTCGGCAACCATCGCAACCCCGATGACGGCTGCCTCGGCCGCGCTGCCAGACTCGACCTGCACGCTGACCGGCGCCACTCTCAGCTGTGACCTCTACGCGAGGCGCAGCACGATCACCGTTCCCGGTATTGCCGCTCCCGTGCCGATCTGGGGTTACTCGTTGAGCGCCAGCGGTCCGGCCACGATCCCGGGCCCGACCCTGGTCTCCCAAGAGGGCGAGCAGCTCAACATCACGCTCCACAACAACCTTCCCGCCGGTGGCGGCAACCTCGCGCTCGAGATCCCCGCGGCGCCAACCGCGCCTGACCTCACCGGCGCGGCTGTCGGCGGCAACGCCGTCTACAGCTACCCGGCAGGCAGCCTGAAGCCGGGCACCTACGTCTACGAGGCTGGAGCAACTCCCAACTCGCAGCGGCAGGTCGCCATGGGTTTGGCGGGCATGCTCGTCGTCCGTCCCACAAACTGGTCGGCGACCTGCCACAGCGCCTACGACCCGAGCGTGGCCGCGGCCTGCGACGGCACCCAGTTCACCGCCGAGTCGCCGGTGGTGCTCAGCGAGTTGAGCACAACGTTCAACGCCGCGACCGACGCCAATCCGACCAGCAGTGACCTGCACAACTACAGGCCCGACGTCTTCCTGGTCAACGGAAGGTCGTTCGACAGCGCCAACCCCACCGCCGGAAGCATCGCCGTCAGCGCCGGCGACCAGCTCCTCCTCCGCTACGCGGACCTCGGCCTGCGCGAGCGGTCGATCTCGATCGCCAACACGCGTCAGTGGGAGCTGGCGTCCGACAGCAATCTTCTGAAGGTGCCGCCGGAGATCGACGCGATGTATCTGAACCCAGCGCAGAGCGCGGACGCGCTGACCCAGGTGGACGCGACGCTACCACTCAATACCCTGGTGCCCCTCTATGACCAAGGCCAGCACCTCACCCACTGGGTGAATGGCGTGGCCACTGACGGTGCCGGCATGGGCGGCATGCTCGCCATGCTGAACGTGGTCAGCGGCCTGGCGGGAACGCCGGCCGGGCCGAAGACGGTCGTGTCGGTGGCCCCCAAGACCAACGACCTCAATCCCGGTAACGCCGCGGACACGACCACCGTCAGCAGCACCATCACATCCACGACGGGGAGCCCGATCGTGCAGGCGGAGTGGTTCCTCGACAACGTCGGCGCCCCGGGACTGGGGACGCCAATCACGTCCTCGTGTTCGCCGAAGTTCTGCTTCTCGATCGACCCTGTGACCATGCAAGCACTGCTCGCCACCGCGCCCAGTCGCGATGGCCAGCATGTCCTGTGGGTACACGGCAAGGACGCCAACGGATGGGGCGTCGCCGCGGGCGACACCTTCTCCGTCGACCTCGCGGGGCCGCTGCTGACCAACGTGTCGGTGCACTCCACTCCGACCAACGGCGCCCGCAACAACAACATCGACAGCAATCCTCAGAGCACCAACCTCGACCTGATCGGCACCGCCAGCGCGTCGTTGGACGGCTGGGTGATCCAGCAGGCCGAGGTCTGCGTTGACTCGCCGTGCGCGACAGTCCTGCAACCCAACACGGCCTACGACCAACCCGGCATGGCGCACGGCCCGTTCACCACGTCGTTTTCGCTCAACCTGGTGACGGCGGCCGACGGTAGCGGCGCCAACGACCCCGTTGGTCCGGTTGTCGGTGTCAGCGGCGCCATCCCCTTCGCCTTGCTCCCGAGCACCGCGGACGGGACACACACCTTCTATATCCACGCCTGCGAGGCGCCCGACGCCAACCCGACAACCCCCTGCCGGTGGGGCGACACCGGCGCGAGCATTAACCAGGCCGACTTCGTCATTGACACGGTGCCGCCGACGACCACGATCAACGCGGTCATTCCGGATCCCAACAACGGCTTCGAGTCCGGTCCGGGCAACGTCGCGTATCTCAACGAAGAGCGGGTAACCGCAACCTTTGACGACACCGGTGCAGGCAATCAGAGCTCGCCGATCGCGCTGGCCGAGGTGTTCATCAGTCAGCCTGGCGTGTTGCCCTGGTGCTACACCGGGCCCAACACGGCTCCCCTCGCCAACTGCTCCAAGACCCCGCCAGCCGGTTTCTTCGGGACCGGCGCGGAGATGGTGCCGGTGGGCGGGAAGTGGAACCAGACTGCCACCCAGACCGCCGACGCTTTCATCCCCCTGGCCGACGTCCGTGCCTTCCCCGAGGGCCATGTCTGGTTCTGGGTCCACGGCCAGGATCAGGCCGGGAACTGGGCGCCGTTCGCCGACGCTCAGGGGAACCCGATCGCCAGTTCGTACCACGCGATGACCCTCGACAAGACGCCGCCGATCATCGACTCGGCGACGACTGCGCAGAACCCGACGACAGTCACCATCAACACGCACGACCCGGTCTCGGGCGGGGTCAATTCGAACATTGCGCAAGCGGAGTACTTCGTGGCTCCGTGCACCCCGAGTACGGAGGCCAGCTGCTTCGCCGATCCCGGGCCCGGTAACGGCAGCCAGATAACCGTTCCACCGAACACCGGGACGGCGACGCTCACCTTCACCATCCCCACGCCCCCGCACGGCTCGACGCTCTTCGTCCGGGTCAAGGATGCCGCCGGCAACTGGACGGCGGTGGACCTGGCCGCGAAGGATTTCATCGAGACCGGCGAATCCAGCCAGCAAGCAGCGGACATCCCCAACGAGAGCGGCGAGGATTACGGTCCGGTCGCAGCGTTCTGATGAGCGCTGACGTCGTCGGAGATCGTGGACATCCCGCGCAGACGGGGGGCCGGAGACTGCTCCGGCTCCTCGCGCCACTCATCCTCTTCGCCATCGTCCTGATCGGGGTCATCGGTGTCCGCACCGTCGTGGCGGAGCATCAGGCCGCGGATCAGGCGGCAATGGCAGCCGCGACCAAAACGGTCCCGACCAATCCGACCATTGAGGACCGGTGGGGCATCCGGTTCACAGCGGTCAACGTCCTCGCCGACGGTGGGATCGTCGAGGTGCGGTACATCGTCCTCGACCCGACCAAGGGGGCACGAATCCACTCCGGAAAGCTGGCTGACCTGCCCTACATC
>CATPBU010000290.1 GCA_955652455.1 Candidatus Dormiibacterota bacterium | reverse complement strand
GCTCGCCTCGGCGATCGGCAAGCTCGGCGGCGACCTCCGCGGCATGGATATCGTCCGCATCGACCGCTGCTCGCGGCCGGCGTTGGTGACATCGTCGGCGTCGACCAGGCGGGAATCATCCACAAGGACGTCGATGGGCTCACCGACTCGCACCGTTGGTACGCGCAGCACACCAACCCGCGCCGCATCCGGGGCACGCTCGCAGCGACCCTCGAGGGAGCAGACGTCTTCATCGGCACCAGCCTCGGCGGACTCCTCGACCCCGGCCTGGTCCGCCGGATGGCCGACCTGCCCATCGTCTTCGCGCTTGCCAACCCCGAGCCAGAGGTCCAGCCGGAGGCGATCGAGGGGGTGGCCGCGGTGATCGCCACCGGCCGCAGCGACTACCCGAACCAGATCAAGAACGTGCTCTGCTTCCCCGGCTTCTTCCGCGGCCTCCTGGACAGCGGAGCTCGCCAGATCACCAATGCCATGAAGCTTGCCGCGGCGAGGGCGATCGCCGACAGCGTCGGCGACGACCTCCACACCGAGTACATCATCCCGTCGGTGTTCAACCGTGCCGTCGCCCATGCGGTCGCCGCGGCGGTGGCAGCGGAGGCGACGCGCAGCGGACTGGCACGCAAGCTCGCCGAACTCGTCGATCCACTGCACACCGGTGACGTGCCTGCGGCCACCTGACCAGCGGGTCGGGGCCGGCCGCGTACTCCGTTCGGTACCCTCGATCCATGACCACAGCCGGAGCCCCTGCCGCCGCGATGACCGGCGCGGCTCGTTTCCTCGCCGCAGCGCGGCGGCAACCTGTCGACCGCACGCCAGTGTGGTTCATGCGCCAGGCGGGCCGCTGCCTTGCCGCGTATCGGGAATTGCGGAAGCGGTACGACATCCTCACGATCACGAGGACTCCCGAGCTGTGTGCGCGGGTGACCCTGATGCCGGTCGAGGAATTCGGTGTCGATGCCGCCGTTCTCTACGCCGACATCATGCTGCCGCTGTACGGCATGGGGGTGCCATTCACCATCGACCCCGGCCTGGGGCCCGTGATCCACGAGCCGGTGCGCGACGTCGCCGCGGTGCGAGCTCTTCGTATCGTTGACGCTGAGGAGGCGACGCCGGACCTGTTCGCGGCGATCAGGCTGATCCGGCGAGAGCTGGACGGTCGCACCGCGGTGCTCGGCTTCGCCGGCGCGCCGTTCACGGTGGCCTCCTACCTCATCGAGGGGCGGCCCACCAAGGATTTCGCGCGCAGCAAGGCCCTGATGTACGGCCAGCCCGCCGTCTGGCATGAGCTGATGGAGACGCTTACCGAGGTGACCATCCGCTACCAGCGCGCGCAGGTCGCAGCGGGTGTGCAGGCCCTCCAGCTCTTCGATTCCTGGATCGGCGCGCTGGGCGCGGCGGAGTACGCGGAGTACGTGCTGCCGTACGTGCGCCGGATCTTCGAGGGAGTCGCCGGGACCGTCCCGACCATCCATTTCGGCACATCGACCGCGCACCTGCTCGAGCAGATGGCTGAAGCGGGATCCGACGCGATGTCGGTCGACTGGCGGCTGCGCCTCGACGAGGCGTGGTCGCGCATCGGTCAGCACGCCATCCAGGGCAACCTCGACCCGGCGATCTGCCTGGCGCCCTGGCCGGTCGTGGAGCGGGAGACACGTCGGGTTCTGGCCGAGGCCGGCGGCCGGCCCGGACACATCTTCAACCTCGGCCACGGCGTGCTCGCCGAAACACCGGGCGACACGCTGCGCGGCATCGTGGAGCTGGTGCACGAGCACACCGCCACCGCGGCCTCAGGGTGAGCGCGAGTCCGCCGTCGCCTTCTCGCGTGGGCGTGCTGCTGCTCACCTTCGGGTCGGCCGTCACGTCGGCCGACGTTCCCGCCTACCTGCGCAGCGTGCGCGGGGGACGTGATACGTCCGACGAGCTCGTTGCCGAGTTCAAACGGCGCTTCGACGTCATCGGCCGCTCGCCGCTCATCGACATCACTCTCGACCAGGCGGCAGCGTTGGAACGCGCGCTCGTCGAGCGTAGCGGGGCGGGCTCCTTCCAGGTCGCGGCGGGCATGCTGCACTCTGATCCCAGCGTGGAGGACTCGCTGCGCCGTCTGGTGGATGGCGGCGCCACGTCTGTGATCGCGATCGTTCTCGCCCCCCAATATTCGCCGCTCATCCTCAGCGGCTACCAACGCACCATCGACCACTGCGCTGCCGAGGTTGCGCCGGGAGTGCCCGTGCGCATCGCCGGTGCGTGGCATCTCATCGCCCCGTGGCTCGGCTCACTCGCCGACTCGGTGCGCGCGGCGCTGGACGTTCTCGAGGCGGATGGCCGTGACCATGTCGGCGTCGTGTTCACGGCACATAGCCTGCCGCGTGCAGTTGTCGAACGCGATCCCGGATACATGAAGCAGATCGATGACACCATCGCCGCGGTGGTCGACCGCGCCGGGCTGGCGCCGGGAGCCTGGACGTTTGCCTTCCAGAGCGCCGGGCACACGCCGGAGGAGTGGCTCAAGCCCGACCTCACCGAGGTGATGCCGCGGCTGCGCGACTCCGGTGTTCGCGACGTGCTGGTGGTGCCGGTACAGTTCGTCGCCGACCACCTCGAGGTTCTCTACGACATCGACGTCGCCGCCGCCGCACAGGCGGGTGCTGCCGGTCTCGGATTTCACCGTATCGCCATGCCCAACGCCGGTCCACGCTTCATCGCAGCGCTGGTTGACGTCGTCGATCGCGAGTTGACAGCAAGCACGGTCTGAGGACGTGGGCACGCGCGTGCGCCCGCCGTCATCGATCGGCAAGGTAGCGCCCCGTAGGCTGCGGGTCAGTGAGATCCGCTCTCCCTTCCCGCGGCGCGGAGCGGCGGCTCGTGAGCCGTCGCCGCGCCGCCCTCGGGTGCAGCCAACACAGCACGCCGCGTCATGAACATGCAAGGGCTCGTCCATATTGTGCCGCCG
>CATPBU010000289.1 GCA_955652455.1 Candidatus Dormiibacterota bacterium | reverse complement strand
GCCGATGCCGCCGCAATCATCGCCTCCGGCGACTTCACCAACGGGCCGGGCGTGGCTCGGTTCGAGCGCGCGTTCGCCGACTACTGCGGCGCGCGGGAGTGCGTCGGCCTGTCGAGCGGACTGGACGGGCTGCGACTGGCGCTGATCGCAACCGGGGTCGGCGTGCTGCTCGGCGGGCGGGCATCGGCTGAGGACGGCCGTGGGGCGGCGACGGCGGAGCTGGCCGCCGGCAACCCGGCGCGAGCGGTGAGTCTCGACGAGGCGGTGGCCGGCAGGAGCGGCTTTCTGATGCTGCTCGATCCCGGCGCCGCGTCGATCGCCGAGCACGACGCCCAGGTGGCACGGCTCGCCTGGGCGCGGCAGCTGGCCGCATCGGGCAAGTTCGATTCGGCGCTGGCAGTTCTGGCACAGGTGCTTCAGCCCGCGCTGATCGCACAGGCAGCGCAGACACGGGCCCAGATCCTCATCGCCGCCGCGGCCGCCGCGGTCAAGGCGGGCCATGCTCAACTGGCGCTGCAGCGACTCAACCAGGCTGTGCGAGGAACACTGCCCGGCGCGACCATCCAGTTGATCGCCCAGCTCCGCGCAGTCGACGAGGTCAGGGCCGCCGCTGAGCTGGTCGTCGCCAAGCGTGCGCCCGACGCCGTCGTCCTGCTCGATGATGCGACGGCTCACGGTGCCGCATCCGCAGCGGCTGCTGCGTATCCGGCCACGCTGCTGGCGGCCGCGCGCTCGGAGATCTCGATGTCCGACTTCGAGGAGGCCGCAACCACGTTGCAGCGCCTGGTGAAGAGCTATGGCTCGTCTGCGCAGGCCGGCGCCGCCCGCGCGCTGCTCGCAGCCCCGCAGCCGGTGTCGGGCTCGCTGGTCGACACAGCCGGACACGGCGCCAGTGGGCAGGTGCGCCTGAGCACCCACTTCACCCAGCTGCCCGGCGGCGGCTACGTGACCGCCGCACCTTTCTATACAGGGACCGCGAATGGCAATGGTGACTTCACCATCGCCGCCGTTCCCGTGGGTGGCCCGTACGTGCTCGAATACTTCCGCGACCGCAACTGGATGACGCTGGTCGACCCGCGCACCGATCAGCCCGCCAACCCGGTCACGGTCAAGCCGCTGGTGCCCGAGGACCTCGCCTTCATCGTGCTGCCCTAGGAGGCGATCCCCGCCCAAAATCGCCGTGCCGGCTGCCTACCATTGAGCCATGGGAGGGGAGCGACGGCCGCGGCGTCGCGCCGGCTCGAGAGGCAGGGGACAGGCGACCATCGAGTTCGCGTTCGTGGCACCACTGTTCTTCCTCTGCTTTTTCGGCGCGATCGACGCCGGGCTGTGGGCGATCCAGACGAGCGCCTCGGTATCCGCGGCTGACCAGGCGGCGAGACTAGCAGCGGCCGCGGCTGGAACGCCGCAGAGCCAGGACACTCCCTCGCCGACGACGTTGTTCGCGGCAGTGCGGGCCCAGCTGCAGAGCGCGCTGTTCGGCACCCATGTGGTGGCGTGGTGCGACCCGGCCGGCGGCCCCTGTCCCTCGCCTGCCATCGGGACCGCGCCGCAACGCGATTTCGCGCGTTGCCCGATCGACCCGGGGGAGGTCGAACGGCACTTCGGCCCACGCACCGTTGCCGTGTGTGGCGATACCACTGCACCCTCAAAACCCTGTCCTGCGCCACCGCTGCCGCAGACACCCCGCTGCGATGACCCACCGACGGTGACCGTCCATGTCATCGGCTTCCTCGCCTCGCTGGTGCCTCCCCTCAGCGGGTTCGGCTGGAACGCAGGCGAGATCCCAATCGATGTGGTTGCGACCACGCACACGCTGCGGTTCGCGTCGTGATACTCCGGGCGCGCCGGCGCGCGCAGCGCAGCAACATGGACGCCCAGGCAGTCATCGAAACTGCAATCGTCATCCCCATTCTGCTCGCACTCATCAGCGCGTTCCTCGCGGTCATGGTGCAGGTGTCAGCACAACAGGAGATGGACTCGGCAACCAAGCTTGCCGCGGAGTCCTTCTTCCAGGCGCCACGGCTGGCAACCGACAGCGAAGGGACCACATGCTGCGCACAAACCGCCGCGGGAGGAGATTCCCTCGATACCAGCGGCATGCCCAAGGGATGCCGATTTGCAGCCGAGACCTTCTACGGCACCATGACCTTTCGACGCTACCTGGTCTTCCCTGCCCAGCGCGACACCGCAGCACATCCGCTCTGTCGGCGCGACGGCGCTCCCATTGGTCGCGCGCAGCGATCCTTCATCACCTGTGACGTCGACGTCGTCGACGCTACTCTGAATCCTCCGGTGGGACTGCGTGTGGTGCGCTGCGCGGCCGCGGCGACCCTCGATTTCTCGCACACACCGCTGGCCTGGGCGGTCCCCTGGAACCCGACGATCGCCGCGACCGCAGAGGCCCTCCCCCCTCCGTTCCGTCAGTGAAAGCCTCGCAGCGACGGCAGCAGCGCGGTCAGATGATCATGGTGATGGCACTGGCATTTGCACTCTTCCTTTTCGGGTTGGTCTCACTCGTCGCCGACGCCGCCTACCTGTTCGTGTGGTCATCACGCGTGCAGGCGGCAGCGCAGAACGCCGCCCAGGCGGGAGCCAACTCCGTCGACCCGCACTACCTGTACGTTCAGAGTGGCCATCTCGTCAACATGGACCCCAGCGGCGGGCTGATGGCGTTTGAGCGCGGCTGCGTGCAGATCGGAGACGAGTCGGCGCAGCTCACCGAAACCGGCGGGGCGGCTGAGACCGCCGACGTGCCGCAGGCTGCCGGCAACGGTGTGCGGTGCGTGAGCGATGGTTGCGAGGTGTTTGCTTCGGTGGAGAAGACGGTGCAGCTGCCCCTCCCATTGTTCGGCAACAGCGTCGTGGTTCGTGGGGTGTACTACGCCGCACCGGTCATCGGCGCTACGAGCGCGGCTGCCACTCCGTGCACACGCGGTGCCTGGGTCAGCGTCGCGCCGGCGACGATCCCGTGACCGATGTCGCAGCCCGACGGATGCGCCGTCGCCGAGGCGGCCCCAGGTGCCAGCCCTGCCCGAAACCGACACCGAGCTCGCGCAGGGCACGGGCCTGGGCGTCGGTCTCGACGCCCTCGGCGATGCAATCCGCCCCGATCTCGGACGTGAAGTGGCAGAGGCCGCTGACCAGGGAGCGGCGAGCGACGTCGCTGTCGACGTCGCGGATCAGGGAGACGTCGAGCTTCACTATCTCGGGCCTGATCAACAGGATGTGATTGAGGCTCGAGAAGCCGGCGCCGGCATCGTCGACCGCGAGGCGAATGCCCCGCTGCCGCAGCCGTCTCAGCGCAGCATTGAGGGCGGCATAGTCGTCCACGGGCGCGTGCTCGGTAAGCTCCAGCACGAGCCGCTCGCCGTCGACGGCGCCGAGCAGCGCGGGGAGCTGCGGCGAGAGAACGGTGTGCGGCGATACGTTCACTGACAGGTACGCGCCGGCCGGAAGGTTCGACAGCTCCTCGAGCGCGAGAGTCAGCAGCACCAGCTCGAATTCCTCACCGAGGCCGAGCACCGCGGCGTCGCGGAACCAACTGTCCGCGCTGCGCACATCGCGCCTGGAGATGTCGCTCAGCGCTTCGTAGCCGGCGATCTCCGATGTGGCGAGATGGACGACGGGTTGGAGAAGCGTCCGGGCCGGAGCACGGCCGAACGAGCGACGGATGTCATCACCGCGCCGGAGATGGTCCACTCCGCGCTGCAGCAGCGTCCGCAATGATGCCGGCAGGGGGACTCGCCTGCCATTGACCTCAAGCAGGACGTCGCTGTTCGAGTCGACAAGGCGGCACAACAGCTCGACGGCAGCGCGGTCGCCCTCGCTGGAGCCGGCAAACAGTGCTTCAAAGGGTGCTGGGACGGGTGTCGGCATCGGCAGCAGCCACCGTACCCCAGATTTGCACCCTTGGGTGATTGATCGCGCTCGACGGCGCCGTGCTGGGCGCACCGCCTGCGGAGTTGACGATGCGATCAGACGCTTGGAGGGGACGCGGGCGGACGGAATGGTGCAGGGGCTGCGGGCGGCAGCGGTGGAGCGCTCGGCTGCGCACCGCCGCGCAGATACGCGTCCCAGATCTGGTTGAGCTCCATCTGCATGTACAGCAGGTGGAGACTGAAGACGAACGCGAGAAGCAGCGAGATCCATGGGGTGGCGCCGCCACCGGGTCGACCGGCGCGCTCCTGCATCCGAGCGATACGGCCGGTCGTGCGCCAGATGGTGACGAACGGCGGCACGATGAGGAGAAAGCCAGGAACCAGCGCCAGCACCGAGACGCCCGGTCGGATGGTCGGGTCGTCGAGAAAACGCTTGGCCTCGTCGTTGATCTTGTACCACCAGACGAAGTGGTAGATCCCCAAGGTGAGGAGCGGCAGCCCAATCCAGACGGCGAAGGGATTCCGTCGCTTGTAGCTGCTGTTGCCGATGACTACGGTGGTCGCCATCGCGTTCCTCCGGCTAGGCGCACAGGTGCGGTCGGTCGCCACACTGTACTCGCAATCGCTGGCGCATTCCCCACGGAGAAGTCCATCGACGACGGGCCCGATACCTCCCGGCGCTCAGGTCTCCACGTCGCGGATTGCGTTGATTGCTGCGTCGACGTCCAGACGCGGCAGTTCAGCCGCCTCTGAGACTGAGGTTGCCGTATCGCCGCGCACCTCCACATTGATGAGGCGGTGGCATTGCACCAAAACCTCGAGGTCGGCCTCATTCATCGGTTGCACAGCCATGACCCCGCGCATCACCACCCAGTCTCGTGTCACCCGAAAGCCGAGACCCGCAATCTTGCGTCCCTGTGCTGCGATATCACTGAAGCCTGGACACCAGGCGCCCTCGACGCGGCCGACCTCGATGGTCACCCCCAGCGTCGCGAGGGCGGCATCAAGCCAGCCATGCAGTGAGCGCAGCACCCAGTCCAGCGGCAGCGGCTGGCCGGGCAGAGGGACACCGATGGCACACAGCCCGAGCCACGCGTCACCCCCGATGATGAAGGTGCCGCCGACGGGACTGGTGACGACCGCCGGTATGCCATCGATCTGGCGCACGCGCTCGAGCAGCTCGGCGTTCCGCGCCAGCCCAGCGCCCACCACAACGCGGCGCACTGTGGTGCGCAGCTGCACTGCGATGTCGCCGGCGCCGGGCATGATGTGCCAGGGGATCTCGGGAGGATCGTCGACGTGCCGTTCGGCCGAAATCTCGGCCACCCTGACGCGTACGTCCTCGCTGCCGCGCGGCGATGCCGTGGCGGCCGCCTGTGTCTCGTTCATGGAACTCACAGTAGCAGCGGCCGCGAGTCCCTCGGCGCTCAACCGAGCTCGTGGCCCGCCAGCACGCGATGATGAGAGGCGCGGACGCGATGCACCGCTGGCAGCGAGAGGCTGTCGAGCAGCGCCTGCCCGGACGGGGTACCGAGGCCGGTCGCCGCGTCCCATCCGGGGTGCGCCGAGTAGGCGCCGTTGTCGCCGCTGCTGATGTCCGTGAACGCCCTGTCGCGGGACGCATAGAGGACGGGAAGGACGTTACCGAGGCGGTGATCGGTCGACGCCGAGATGAGTGCGAAGAGCGCGGTCCACAGCGGCGCCACCGCGGACGTGCCGCCGACCACGACGTCGACGCCGCAGTGGTGGATGACGTAGCCAGTGAGCGGGTCGGCGTTACCCGCCACATCAGGCACCCCCCGCCCCTCCGCCCCGCTGTCGGCCGACACCGGCCGGATCCCGGCGGCCGCCTGGTAGCGAGGGATCGCGAAATGGCTGCTGACACCGCCACCGGTTGCCCCCTGACCGGAGCGCAACTCATTCCATGCCTCCTCACGGATCCGCCGGCCACCGTCGGCGAGGAGACGCGTGCCGCCGCAGCCGACAGCATTCGGCGCCGAGGCCGGGTGGTCGGTGTGCTGGTGTCCGTCGTGGCGCGCGTCGGTGGAACCATTGTCGCCGGCGGCGACGCTGTGCACGATTCCCCGAACGGCGCCGAGCTGGAAGGCGCGGTCCATCGCATCCATCGCCGCCGGCGTCCAGCGGTCTTCGCAGGCCCCCCAGCTGGTCGACACGGCGGTGTAGTCACGCCCGTCGGTCGCGAAGGCCGCCTCGAGGTTGGTAAAGCCGCGGTCGGTATTCGGGGCGTATTTGATGACAATCTGCACGTCAGCCTGCGGTGCACAGCGTGCCAGCACACCGGCGATCACCTGCCAGTCGAGTGCGACCTCGGTATCGGGTCCGAAGGGATCGGAAAGTGGTCCCCAGCCCTGCACCGCTTCCTCCACCACGCGCAGTCTTGGATTGCGGGCGGTGAACGCGGCCAGGTCGGCACGGTGCACCGCCCCGCCGAGTTCGGCAATGCCGACCGTGATGCGCGTGTTCGCACCACCGTCCGGCAGCGAGGGGAAATCGTAGATCTCTGCAACCTGTTCTGGTGTGTAGCTGTACGGCGCCACCACGCCACGAGGCAGCACCGCGATCCGAGGGCGGGCGATCGGGCGGTTGCTGAGACCCAGGGCCGAGGTTACGATGCCGTCGAGCTGTACCGGCACACTCAACTCCTCGCGGTGGTCGCGGTAGATGCTCACCGCGCCGATGCGCGGCTCGCGCTCGACGCAGCGCTCCACGGTTACCGAGAACGCCCGCGCCAGAGCGCCGACCGAGCCGCTCACCTCGAGTGTGTTGGTCGCGCCGTCGAGGCGGCGCACGCGCAGCCCAAGATGGTTTGCCCACCTGGCCACGCAGGCAATGTCGTCGACGTGAGCACCGTGCACCTGAGCCAGCTCACCGGAGCCGATGTAGCGGCGCAACTGGACCGGCGTGGCGTGCTGCCGTGTCAGCCGGACGCCGACGCTGTCGGTTCGCGGATTCTCGCGAAGGTGCAACGTCATCACACCGGGCGCGGCGAGCTCACCAGTGGTGAGCGGGCGCGTGCTGATGTCGTATGAACGGGTCGAGTGGAGCCGTGCGCTCCCGGCGAGACGGATGGTTGCGGCCATTGCGACGAACCTCGTGAAGCCGCTGGCGGCGCCGGCGACGCGGAGAAAAGCCGCCGATCCTGCCACCATGACCCGCGCGCGTTGGGTCAGTGCGCCGTGTCTGGCGCGGATGGAGTCGCTTTGTCCGCTGCTGGTCCGTCAGCGGGCAGCCGCTCGCACCTCTTCGAGGGCCGCCAAGGCAGTGTGGTTCTCTAGAGAAGAGAGGTCGCCTGGATCGTTGCCGAGATACACGGCACGGACGATGCGCCTGAGCACCTTCGCGTTCCGCGTCTTGGGCAGCTCGGAGATGGCGAGCACGGCACTGGGCTTCAGTGCCTTGCCCAGCTCTTTGGTCACGCAGCTCGACAGCTCATTGCGCAGCACGTCGCTGTCCGCAATGCCAGGGTGCAAAACCACGAAGCACAGCAGCGCCTCGCCTTTGACTGGGTCAGGGACGCCGATGGCGGCGGCTTCAGCAACCGCTGGGTGCGCGACCAGAGCGGACTCAACCTCCGCGGGGCCCAACCGCTTGCCGGCGACCTTGATGGTGTCGTCGCTGCGGCCGCGGATGTACCACAGACCGTCGTTGGCGATCTCCGCCCAGTCGCCATGCACCCAGATGTTCGGCCAGCGCGACCAGTAGGTTTCGAGGTAGCGTTCACGATCGCGCCAGAACCCCCGGGTCATTCCTGGCCAGGGTGAACGCACCACCAGCTCGCCGACCTTGCCGCGCACGCTGTTGCCATTGTCGTCAAGAACGTCGGCGTCCATGCCCGGACACGGGCCCGCGAACGAGCACGGGTTGAGCGGTGTCAGCATGTTGCCTCCCAGAATGCCACCGCTCACCTCGGTGCCACCGCTGTAGTTGATGATCGGGCAACGGCCGCCGCCAACCCGCTCGAGGAACCACAGCCAAGGGTCGACGTTCCACGGCTCGCCGCTGGAGCCGAGGACGCGGAGCAGTGAGAGATCGTGGGCAATGACGGGCTCATCACCGTGACGCATCAGCGCACGCACCACGGTCGGAGCGACGCCGAGCACAGAAACCCGATGACGAGCGACCACTGACCACAAGCGGTCGGGACCCGGATGGTCCGGCACACCCTCGAACACCACCAGCGTTGCCCCGATGGTCAGCGCACCGCAGATCGCCCACGGCCCCATCATCCAGCCGATGTCGGTGAACCACATCAGGCGGTCGCCGGGACCGACATCGAAGCAGTGCGCCATGTCCTGCGTCGACTTGATCGGGAACCCACCCTGCACGTGCACGGTGCCCTTGGGACGGCCGGTAGTGCCGCTGGTGTAGATGAGCATGAATGGATCATCGGCGGCGCTATCGTGGCTTTCTGCAACCGACGGCTGCGCGACAGTGGCCTCGTCGTACCACACGTCGCGCGGGCGCTGCATGGCAACGTCGAGGTTGCCCAGCCTCCGGACCACCACGATGTGCTCCAGCGAGGGCGTCTGCTCGACGACCTCGTCAGCCACCGGCTTCATCGATACCGGCGACCCCCGGCGCAGGAAACCGTCGGCGATGACCAGGATCTTGGCCTCGCAATCGCGTAGTCGCGCCACGATCGCGCCGGCGCCGTAGCCACTGAAGAGCGGAGTGACGATGGCGCCCACCTTCGAGCATGCCAGGAACGCGGCGACCGTCTCCGGGATCATTGGCAGGCAGAGCCCAACCACGTCACCGGGACCGACGCCGAGCTCACGAAGCGCGTTGGCGCACCGCGCGGTTTCGGCGGCCAACTCGAGGTATGTCCAGGAGCGCTCGGCACCGTCGTCGCCCTCCCAGACGACCGCCTCACGCGACGGAGTCGCCTCAGCCCACCGGTCGACGGCGTTGGTGGCGAGGTTGAGCCGGCCCCCGGTCCACCAACGGGTGAAGGGCAAGCCTTCCGAGGTGTCGCGCATCCGGTTGGGGCGCTGCCGCCAGCCGATGCCGATGTCGTCGATGGTGGCGCCCCAGAATTGTTCGGGGTCGCGTCGGGCCAGATTATTGAGCTCCTCCAGCGTGTCAACCCCCAGCTTGGTCATGAAAGACCGCAGCCGGCTGTTCTGCACTTGGCCTGGCGTTGGCGTCCAGGCAAAGGACGACGTCGTGGAGATGCGGCTGGCCGTCACGCTGCGCACCATAGGACGGGCCATCACCCGTTCGCCACCGCCACCGGCGTCGTCGCCTTAGATGGCCCAGGCCAGGCAACCCGCCGCGGCCACCCCTGCGGGCACCAGGTATCCGGCGGGGAAGATCGAGCACGGGTTTACCGGCACACCGCTGACATCGACCTCGAAATGGAGGTGTGGTCCCGTGCTGTTACCCGTGCTGCCGACCGCCCCGAGCAGCTGGCCGGCACTGACCACGCCGCCGTCGCCGACTGTGACGCCGCTCAGATGACCGTACAGGTAGACGACCGGCTTGCCCGCGCTCACTGCCGGCGTCAGCAGCACATGCACGCCGAACCCGGCCGGGGAGTCGACGACATGGACGATCCCTGCGGCGACCGCGAAGACCGGGTTGCCGTATGCGGCGGCGAGGTCGATGCCTGTGTGGAAGCGCCGGTCCGCCGCATGCGCGGCGTCTGGCGGACAGTTGTATGGGGTCGGTGGGCGCGGCTCGACCGCGACGCTGGTGCATCCGAACCCCTGGCTCACGACAAACGTGCGCGGCTGCAGCGGCTCGCCGCTGCCCACGACGATGGAGGCGCCGCCAAGCGTGAATCCATCGGCCTGGCTGCCGCCAGCCGCGCCGCCGGTGATCCCAGAGACGAGACCGCTCATCAAGGAGAAGACCATGAAGAGCGGGAGCGCAACGATGGCTATGGCTGCCACGCAGCCACAGCCGAGCCATCTGCGGACGTCGCGCGCTGCCAGCAGGCGCGCGGCCAGAGCTGGACCGGACATCTACGCGAGGTTGGCGATACGACCGGCCGGCGTAGGCGACATCGACCGCGTGTCGGCGAGCGCCATGATCGCCGGCCCCGGCACGACGTCGACCACGGTACGCTCAGCGCCGGCCAGCAACACGCCTCTGCCGGGGCTCGACGGACAGATCGCAGCGAGCTCCTCGACGCGCAGCTTGAACACCTCTTGCACCTCGTTGAGCACCGCCTCTTCGGTGCCGAGGACGAGCTTCGACGCTGAGGTTGCAGCAAGCGTCCTGCCCAGGTCGGTGCGCACGAAGTCCTCGACGCGCTGCGAGAGCATCCACACGCCGGCGCCGTGCTTGCGGGCTTGGCGCACCAACTGACCGAGGACCTCGCCCGCGTCGGGGTCAGAGGTGATGCGGTGGGCCTCGTCGACGACAACGATCATCCGGCCGCGCCGCTTCTCCAGCGCGGCGAGGATGGCCGTGAGCAGCACGGCCAATGCCGGCGTCAGGTCCGCGCCATAGTTCATAGCGAACGACTTGAGACCTATGGCGACGGGACCATCATCGACCGAGAATGTCGACGGCCGGTCGAAGACCGCGGCACGCATCCCCTGCGTGAAGCGACGCAAGCGCGCGGTGATGACGCGGCAGCGATCGCGCTCGCGGTCGGTGAGGGCACGCGCCAGCGATGTGCGCTGGAGAAAGGCGACGGCGTCGCGCATCAGCGCCGGTGGGGCGCCGGCCCGCTGGCGAGCTGTGAAGAAGTCGACGAGCTCGCCATGCAGCCAGCCCTGATCCTCGTCCGGCAGGCGGCGTATTGGTCGGCCTTCGCGGACTCCTCGGTCATCGCCGGCCATGACTGAGAGGATGGGCAGCACCAACCCGGCCGACGAATCTGCTGACACGTCGGACGCCACACCCAAACAGTTGAGCGCCTCCGTGCCGAGGTCAAGGTATCGTCCGCCAACCGCCTTCATCACCGAGCCATACTCGGAGTCGGGGTCGATGACAACCGCCGCGACACCCTCCATCACGTGGCGGATCAGCAGCGGTTTGGCGGCTACGG
>CATPBU010000288.1 GCA_955652455.1 Candidatus Dormiibacterota bacterium | reverse complement strand
GCTGTGACGGGTGCTGTGACCGGCTGGTCCCCTTTCGCCGGGACAATGCGCGCACACAACAAGGAGTTCTGTGAGTCTCGCGAACCCCGCTGCCCCGCTGCCGGGCAAGCGCGCCGCCAAGCGGACACGCCCGTGGGTTGGTCCGGCGATGCGACTGCGCCTGTTCGCGACCATCCTGGTCGTGCCCGCCATCCCCCTGTGGGTGATGACCCTCTTCCCCCTTCCGGTCTTCTCTTTGCAGCACTCGCTGCCGATCTGGGGCTTGGTGGTGCTCTTCTTCGTCACCGAGCGCTGGCCTGTGGCCATGGCGGTGCGGCGCAGCACCCCGCTGGTCGGGCTGTCGGCGGCCCCACTGGTCCTCGGTCTCTTCTTCTCCGCCGGCTGGCGATCATCGCCGGCTATCTGGTGGGTGCGTTGCTCGCCGCCGCCAGCCGTCGTGAGCTCCGCCAGGCGGCCACCGCCTTCGGCATCGCCCAATTCTCGCTCTTTGCCGCCCTGGCGGCGGTGACCTTCCGCATCATGGTCGGGCACCCAGCGGGAGTCGGTGTTGAGCTTGACTGGAACGCGTACTTCTCGGTGTACGCAGCGGCGGGCGTTCTCATCCTCACCAGCCTCACCACCTCCTTCGCCGTGTCGCTCCACGACGGACGCGTGACCCGGCGCCTGGCGGTCGAGAACGTCGTCCTCGCCGTGGTCGGCATCGGCGCGTCGGCGAGCTACGGCATGGTGGCGGTCGACCTGATCTGGTCCAACCCCAAGGGCCTGCTCGTGCTCGGCGTGCTCGGCGTCGTGATCGTCGGCGGCTACCGCATCTTCCTGGTGGAGCGTCGCGAGCGTCGCGTCGCCGAATTCCTGCGCGGCGCGGACATGGCGCTGCACCACTCCCCCGAGCTCGAGTCGGCGATCGTCGCGCTGATCGGCCGCGCTCGGGAGATGTTCGACGGCCAGATCGCCCAGCTGACCATCTATCCCACCTCTCCCGGGGAACAGGCCTACCGCACCACCGTGCGCGCTGGTGATCCCGGCGGCACCGAGGTGATGGTGCCGATTGACCCGACCGAGCTTGACGACATCCTCGAGGCCGACTCGGACGGTGTCATCATCGATCGCAGCAGCGCGTCGCCGCTGTCGCGCGACATCCTCGACCGTCGCCAGGTCGACCACGCCATGGTGGCGCTGCTGCGCGGCCGGACCCGGCTGGTCGGGACTCTCATGGTCGGGTCACACATCAGCGCGCGAAGCTTCGATCAGCGGGATCTTCAACTGTTCCAGACACTGGCCATCCAGACCAGCTCGACGCTCGAGAACGGCCGCCTCGAGCATTCGATCGCCCGGCTCACCGAACTGCAGCAGCAGCTCTCGCACCAGGCTTTCCACGATTCGCTCACCGACCTCGCCAACCGCGCGCTCTTCAGCGATCGCATCGAGCATGCGCTGCTGCGCCGAGCGCGCACCCATCAACCTGTTGCCGTGCTGTTCATCGACCTCGACGACTTCAAGACCATCAACGACACCCTCGGCCATTCGGCTGGCGACCAGCTGCTCGTCGGCGTCGCCGACCGGCTGCGCAGCTCACTGCGCCGTCCCGACACCGCGGCCAGGCTCGGCGGCGACGAGTTCGCCGTGCTCATCGAGGACATCGACCAGGTGGCAGAGGCCGAGGCCGTGGCCGAGCGCGTGTTCCTCGCGCTGGCCGCGCCCTTCGCGATCGCCGGTCAGTCCGTGGTGGTGCGCTGCTCGATCGGGATCGCGGTCTCGACCAACGACAACGACACGGCCGGCGGGTTGATGAGCCACGCCGACGTCGCCATGTACGCCGCCAAGAGCGCGGGCAAGCACCAACAGGTCTTGTTCGCGCCGGGGATGGAGGCCGAGATCGTGGCGCGCCGCAAGCTGCAGGCCGACCTCGAGCGCGCCGTCGGCGGCGACGAATTCGGGGTGCACTTCCAGCCGATCTTCGACCTCTCCACCGGCCGGCTGGTGGGCACCGAGGCGCTGGTTCGCTGGCGACATCCCACCCGCGGCATGGTGCCGCCCGACGACTTCATCCGCGTCGCCGAAGACACCGGCGTGATCCTCGAGATGGGTGCCGAGGTGCTCCGCACCGCCTGCGCTGAGACGGTGCGCTGGCAGGTGCGCCACCCGCTCCACCAGCGCATCTGGGTGAGCGTCAACATCTCGGCGCGGCAGCTGGCCCAGCCCCAATTCGTCGACGATGTGCTCGCCAGCGTGGCGCGCAGCTGCCTGCCCCCCTCGTCGCTGGTGCTCGAGCTGACCGAGAGCATGGTGCTCGAGGACGCCGCGGCCAGCATCGCCAAACTCGAGGCACTCAAGTTCGCCGGCATCCGCATCGCCATCGACGACTTCGGCACCGGCTACTCGTCGCTGAGCTACCTGCGCCGTCTGCCCGTCGACATTCTCAAGATCGCCAAGCCCTTCGTCGACGACCTCGAGGGCGGCGACCGCGGCGACTTCGCCCGCGCCATCGTCGGCATCGGCAATGCGCTGCGCCTGACCATGATCGCCGAGGGCATCGAGAACACCGAACAGCTGGTCACGCTGCGCGAGCTCGGCTGCCACCTCGGCCAGGGCTACCACCTCTCCCACCCGGTCATCGCCGACGCCATCGACCGCATGCTCGATGCCGGCGGCGTCGACGAGGAGCTGCTCGCGCTGCCACCGGTTGGGTCGCGGATCGTGCATATAGCGCAGGCCTCCGCGTAGTCGGAGTCGCCTTCGAGGCCTGTCCGCACCCCCACCACGGCCTTCCCTCCCAGGTGAATCACGCGCTGACAGCCAGCCTCGTAAGCTCGCTCCATGCGCTCCAACCGGGATCTCTGCAACCTGGCGCTGGCGGCAGCGCAAGCCGCGGGCGATGTGATTCGTGCGGCCCGCCGGGATGCCGCGCCGCTGCACACGCAGATGAAGGGGGCAGGTGACTACGTGACCGCGGTTGACAAGGCGGCTGAGGCGGCGGCGGTGGCGCTGCTGCGCGAGGCTGAGCCGGAGATCGACGTGCTCGCCGAGGAGCGCGGCGGCGAGTGGTCGAACCGCATGTGGGTGATCGACCCGCTCGACGGGACGACCAACTTCCTGCGCGGCTATCCAGAGGTGGGGGTATCGGTCGCGCTCGTGGAGGATGGGCAGCCGACGGTGGGCGTGGTCACCGCGCCGATCACCGGCGGCGCGTGGTCGGCGGTGGCCGGGCACGGCGCCTTCGATGCAGCCGGGCGGCGGCTCGACGTCAGCGCGCGGCCGGGTGACGGGGTCGTCGCCACCGGGTTCCCGTTCCGGCGGCCGGACATTCGGGCGCGCTACATGGCGGTGTTCGCGGCCGCGCTGGAGGCGTTCGAGGACCTGCGACGCGCCGGGGCGGCCAGCCTCGACCTCGCCTACTCAGCGTCGGGCGTGTGGGACGGGTTCTTCGAGCTCAACCTGGCGCTCTGGGACATCGCCGCCGGCAGCCTGCTGGTCCGCGAGGCGGGCGGGGTGGTCAGTGACTGGAGCGGTGACCAGGCCGCGGTGTTCGTCAGCGGCAACATCCTTGCCGGCGCGCCCGCCTGGCACGAACGGATGCTGTCGATCACCCGGTCAGCGGCGTAACCCGAGGTGGCGCCTCGGACTCTGGTGACAGCATGGTGAGCGCCGGTGCCGATCCCGTCATGCCCGCGACCGGGGCCATCCTCGCCGGCCGGCACATCCTGGTCACCGGTGTGCTGACCCCGAAGAGCATCGCCTACTCGATCGCGCAGGCCTGTCAGGACCATGGCGCCGAGGTGGTGCTGACGTCGTTCGGCCGAGCGATGAGCCTCACCCAGCGCAGCGCCAAGCGGATGACGCCGGCGCCCGACGTGCTCGAGATGGACATCACCGACGTCACCCAGGTTCGCGCAGTCGCCGCAGCGGTGCGCGCGCGCTGGCAGAGCCTCGACGGCGTCGTCCATGCGATCGGCTTCGCACCCGAGGACTGTCTGGGAGGTCACTTCCTGGAGGCGCCGTGGGAGTCGGTCGCCACCGCGATGCACGTCAGCGCGTTCTCACTGAAGACGCTGGCCGCTGAGTTTGTGCCATTGATGCCATCAACGGGCGGCGCCCTGGTCTCGCTGACCTTCGACGCCACCGTGGCGTGGCCGCTGTACGACTGGATGGGACCCGCCAAGGCGGCGCTCGAGGCGGTCGGCCGCTACCTGGCGCGCGATCTCGGCGGCGGCCACGTGCGCGTCAACACGCTCTCCGCCGGGCCACTCGAGACCTTGGCGGCGAAGTCGATCCCCGGCTTCGATACGCTCAAGGACGCGTGGGCGGGACAGGCACCGCTAGGATGGGATGCAGCCGACGCCGGCCCGGTCGCCGACGCCGCGGTCTTCCTGCTCAGCGAGATGGCCCGAGGGATCAGCGGCGAGGTGATCCACGTCGACGGCGGCTACCACTCGCAGGGCGCGCCCCTGGTCGATTCGGTGGCGCACAAGGAAAAGGACTGATGGCCAGCAACGGCAACGGCGCAAGCAACGGACGGCCTCGGATCGTCATCACCGGGCTGGGAGCGATCAGCCCGCTGGGCAACGACGTCGAATCGACGTGGAAGGCGTGTCGCTCCGGCACCAGCGGGGTGGCGGCGATCACCCAGTTCGACGCATCGGCGCTGCCGACACGGATCGCCGCCGAGGTGAAGGGTTTCGATCCCGGCGCTGTGCTCGGCGTCAAGGAGGCTCGCCGCAGCAGCCGCTGTATGC
>CATPBU010000287.1 GCA_955652455.1 Candidatus Dormiibacterota bacterium | reverse complement strand
TCGTGGGCCGTGGTGAACGTTTCCGGGAAGCCGCCGGCCTCGAGCCACCCGACACCGGGAGGGACCTGCATGAGCACGCGCTCATGGGCCACGGCGAGCTCTGCCTGGCCACCGCCGCCCACCACCGCCATGACCCGGTCACCGATGGCAAACCGGCTGGCCGACGGCCCGAGCGCAACCACCTCGCCGGCGAACTCGAGGCCGGGGATGTCCGGCGGGCTGCCCGGCGGAGCTGGGTAGAGCCCGTTGAGCTGGTGGAGATCTGCACCGTTGATGCCGGCGGCATGGACCCGGACGAGCGCCTCGCCCGCCCCGGGCTCGGGGTCGGGGTGCACGGTGACCTCCAGCCTGTTGGCCTCGACGATGGTGACTGCACGCACCAGCGGAGGGTAGCCGGCCCGGGCGGCGAGGCGAGCGGTGCGGTTGGTGGGATCAGTACCATGCGTGGCCACCAGCGCCGACCCGCTGCCACACCGGCGCCATCGGCGGCGCCGCCTACGAGGATTTCGATTGCGCGCCCGATCGCCTGTGTACGCAGCCGCCACCGCCCTTGTGGTTGCAGCACTACTCGACGGCTGCGGCAGTTCGACCACCACCTCGCCGAGTCCATCGGCGTCGGCGGCCGCTCCGGCCTGCCCGCCACCGAAAGGCGGCGCCAACGCGGCGACGACTGTTGCGCTCACCGCCGGCGACCTGCCGTCGAGCGCCGCCACCTTCAAACAGGTCGGCGACGGGCTCCTGGCCAGCACGCCCCGGACGGACGCCCGCGTGTTCGCCAGCGCGGACGGCAAGACCATCCCGGAGGTCGACCTCGCCGTCGACACCGACGCAGGCGCCGCCGCGAGCGATTACACCGCGTACATGAGCGCAGCCGCCAAACAGGTCAAGACCGAGTCGTTGTCAGCGACACCGCGAATCGGCTCCCGTGCCAATGAGTTCGTGGGCATCGACAGCTTGTCCCGCAGCGTTGTCTCGCTGTCATTTGTCGAGTGCTCGGTCATCGGCGTCGTCACCATGGTGTCAGCCACCAGCACCGTCGAGGTGTCCGTGGTGGAGTCGATCGCCGTCAGGCAGGTGCTGAAGATAGCCGGCTAGCAGCGCTGGCCCGAGCGGGGCCGTGTCTCCAGCTCAGGGCACCCGAACCGGCATGATGATGCAGAGGTAGTCGTCACGACCCGACGGGCGGATCACGCCGGGCTGTAGCGACCCGTTGAAGCTCAGCTGCACGTCGTCGGAGTCGAGCACGCTGAGGGCGTCGAGCATGTACCGGGCGTTGAACGCGATCTGTACGTCGTCGCCCTTGACGTTGGCGCTCAGCGGTGCCTCGTCGTCGCCGACCTCGGCGGTCTGCGCAACCAGGGTCAGGGTGTTGTCGCCGACCCGCAGGCGCACCGGGTTGGCCGCATCCCGGGCCAGCACCGAGGCGGTCTTGGCCTCACGGAGCAGCGATGCCGTCGGCAGCTCGACGGTGGTCGTTGATTCGCCTGGGATGACCTGGGCGTAGTTGGGGTAGTTGCCCTCGATGAGGCGTGAGGAGATCTCGACGTCCTTGAGGCTGAAGAACACCTGGTTGCGCTGGTCGCTGAAGCTGATCGACACGGTCGGCCGGGTTGGGTTGACCGCCCGGGCAACCTCGCTGAGATGGCGCGACGGAACGATGACCCCGCCGGAGAACGGCTTCTCGCCTCGCGGATGGACGTCGAGCGTCTTGACAGCGAGGCGGTGGCGGTCCGTGGCCGCGAGCGTCAGCCGCTCCCCGTCCACCTGGAACAGCACGCCGGTGAGCACCGGCGACGCCTCGTCGGCGCTCGCCGCCATCGCCGTCTGCGTGACCGCGTTGGCGAAGACGGGCGCGTCAAGCTCGATGGACGCATCCGCGTCGCGCGCCGGTAGTGGCGGGAACTCGACCGCGTCGATGCCGTGCAGGTTGGTGCGATGGACACCGCAGCTGAGACGCAGCACCTGGGTGCCCGGATCGAGCTCCATCGTGCACGGCGTCTCGGCCAGCGACGCGACGTATTCAGCGAGCAACCGCGCCGGCACGGTGGTGCGACCGTCCAGCTCCACCTCGGCGGGGACGGTTGCCGCGATGGTCAGGTCGAGGTTGGTGGCGGTGACACGGAGCCCGCCGTCGGTGGTCTCGAGCAGCACGTTGCCGAGCACGGGCAGTGTCGACCGCGGTGAGACGGCTCGGGAGACGAGCGAGAGTGCTGCGCTGAGCGCGGAGGGAGAGACGGAGCACTTCATGCTGCGAAGAACCTCACGGTTTCTGGGTTGTCCCCAGACATTCTTAAGAGTGCGAAGAGAGTCCTAGTACAGCCGTAGTACGTAGGGGAGGCGGTTCGGGGGATAACCGGGCAGATCCCTTGTCTGGGTTGAGAGAACGACCCCACCAACCTGTGCGCAACCGAACCCGCGCTCATGGTTTATGCACCGGGTGCTGGAGTCCGACGTTCGACGCACAGGTTGCAGCGTAGATATCCACAGGGCTCTCCCGCACGTTCATCAGTGCTCGTGGAGCCGCTGGCGGATCTGGCGCAGGTCGCTCTGGAGGCGCGCATCCTCCAGCACCAGGTCGGTGATCTTCTCGATAGCGTGCAGCGCGGTGGTGTGATCGCGCCCGCCAAAGGCAGCTCCGATCACTGGCAGCGACGACTCCGTCTCCTCACGCACGATGTACATGGCCACCTGGCGTGGGAATACGATGTGCTTGTCGCGCCGCTTGCCCTTCATCTCGTCGACCGAGATGTTGAAGTACGACGCCACCGTCTCCTGGATGACATCGATGCTCACCGGGCTGTTGTCACCGACTGGGATGATGTCGCGGAGGATGGTGTGGGCGGCCTCGAGGGTGACGGCGCGTCCGTTGATCGACGCGTGGGCGAGCACACGGATGAGCGCGCCCTCCAGCTCGCGAATGTTCTTCTGGATCTTGTGGGCGATGAAGCTGCAGACCTCGTCGGGCACGAGCGAGCCGTGGACGCCGAGCTTGGTGTTGAGGATGGCCAGGCGGGTCTCGAAGTCGGGGGGCTGGATATCGGCCATCAGGCCGCCCTCGAAGCGGCTGCGCAGCCGGTCCTCGAGGGTGGGGATGTCCTTGGGCGGCCGGTCGCTGCTGACCACGATCTGCTTCTGGATCTCGTGGAGGGCGTTGAAGGTGTGGAAGAACTCCTCCTGGGTGCGGTCCTTGCCCGCCAGGAACTGGATGTCGTCGATGAGCAGGACGTCGACGGTGCGGTAGCGCATCCGGAAGTCAGATGTCTTGTTCTCCTGGATGGAGCCGATCATCTCGTTCATGAACTTCTCGGAGGTGATGTAGGCCACCTTGGGTGGCCGGCGATGGCCCTCGCGAACCGCGTGGCCGATCGCATGCATCAAATGGGTCTTGCCGAGGCCGACCCCGCCGTACAGGAACAGAGGGTTGTACGCCTTGCCCGGGGCGTCGGCGACAGCCTGGCAGGCGGCGTGGGCAAAGCGGCTGCTGTTGCCCACCACGAAGGTCGAGAACATGAAGTTGGGATTAAGCCGCGTCGCGTTGCTGCCATCGATGGCAGTTTCACCGACGATCCCATACACGGGCTCGGGCACGTCTGCGAACGGCGCCGGCTCGTCGGGAGGCGGCACCGCGGCGGGGTCAACAGTGATCACCACCTCGCACTCGCTGGCGAGCAGCCCGCTGAGGATCTCGCGGATGACCGCGACGTAGCGCTCGGTGACCCATTCGCGCGCCAGGCGTGTGGGCACACCGATGGTAAAGGTGTGTCCGTCGCTATCAACCAGCACCGCGTTGGCGAGCCAGGTCTCGTACCCGGGTCGGGCCAACTGGAAGCGCAATTCTTCCTGCGCTGCCTGCCAGATCTGCTGGGCATCCGCTGTGGATGTTGTTCGTGCGTCGACCTCGCTCGGCGAGATCACATCCACATCACGGGGAATGCCCGTTGCCGACAAGGTGTTTCCCCCGTGAATCGCCGATCCTGACCTTGCTCGTGCAGCGCGCTTTTGCACAGGATGTGCACAGCCGTGGATAAACGAGCGATTGCCGCCGACGGGAACGATGGGAGGGCGAAGTTGGGCGAACGTCGCTCGCCGGAGCATCGAGCAGTCTAGCAACGCAAGGAGGCACCCACAACGGGGCGCGCCGGTGCCTGTGGCGGAGGCCGGTCCTGAACGTTCGCTGCTATACTCCGCCGGCCACTCCGACGACCGGAGCCCCATGCCGCCGTGTCCGGCGCGCTCACTTCCCACCGGTCGCCGATTCCCATTGTGCGGAGCGACCGACATCAAACGGACCTATCAACCCAAGAAGAAGTACCGGCGCAAGACGCACGGATTCCGCATCCGCATGTCCACGCCGGGTGGACGCCAGGTGCTCAAGGCGCGCCGTCGCAAGGGGCGCAAGCGCCTCACTCCCGCGCCTCCACGGTGATCTCGCGACATCGCCTGCGTGGGCGACGTCGCTTCGCCGCGGTCAGGACCGGAGGCCTGCGTGCTTCCTCGGCCGGCGTGCGCGCGCAGGTGGCGCCCAATGGTCTTGACGTCGCGCGTGTCGGCTTCGCGCTTGTCGGTCTGCGCACCGCGGTGCGGCGCAACCTGCTCCGCCGCAAGCTCCGCGCCGCGGTCCGCCCGCTGCTCGTTCCGCTGGGCGGTCATGACCTCGTCCTCGTAGCCGGGAGCGAGGCGTTGGAGAT
>CATPBU010000286.1 GCA_955652455.1 Candidatus Dormiibacterota bacterium | reverse complement strand
CTCATCTACGCATCCTTCTGGACGCGCTTCCTCGGCTACCTGGTCGACATCCTGCTGCTCACCGCGGTCGAGCTACCCGTCACAGTGCCGCTTCTGTTCGCCCCCGCCCTCCAGTTCATCCACGACCACCCGGTGGCGAGGGGTCAGGCACTGCCGCCTTTCCCCACCGACCTCTCCAACCGGTTCCTCATCCTGGGGATCGTCGGCGCCCTGGTCAGCGCCCTTTACTTCGGCGGCCTGGTGGTGTGGCAGGGGCGCACTCTCGGGCAGCGCGCCATGGGCACCTTCGTGGTCCGCGCCGAGGACGGAGGCCAGTTGCCGGCGGGGCGCGTGTACCTCCGCGCCATCGTGTTCTGGGGACCGGGACTCGTCGGCGTCATCCCCGCCGCGGGCAGCATCGCCGGTCTGGTCGCCTTCGTCGCGATGCTCTCCGCCGCGTGGGACCAGCGCAAACAGGGGTGGCACGACAAGCTGGGCAGGAGCCTGGTGGTCAAGAGGGTGAACGTGCCGCCGGGGTACGTGCGATGACGTTCATCGAGAAGGTCGACGCACTCGAGATCCTCGATTCACGGGGCAATCCCACTGTGTCGGTGACCGTGCTGCTGGCGAGTGGGGCTGTCGGGACGGCGCTGGTGCCCAGCGGTGCGAGCACCGGTGCCCACGAGGCCGTCGAGTTGCGCGACGGCGACCCGGCGCGCTTCGGCGGCAAGGGCGTACTGCGCGCGGTGAGCAATGTCGCCGACGTCATCGGCCCCGAGATCATCGGCATGGACGCTCTCGACCAGCGAGCCGTCGATGCCGCCCTGATCGCGCTCGACGGCACGCCGAACAAGAGCCACCTCGGGGCCAATGCCGTCCTGGGGGTCAGCCTGGCGTGTGCGCGGGCCGCAGCCGATGCGTCGGGTCTGCCCCTGTACCGATATCTCGGCGGGGTCGGCGCGGAGGTGTTGCCGGTGCCACTGCTCAACGTTCTCAACGGCGGCGCCCATGCACAGACGAGTGTCGACTTCCAGGAGTTCATGCTGGCTCCGCTGGGGCTGCCGACGTTCGCTGAGGCGATGCGCGCCGGCAGCGAATGCTTCCATGCCCTGCGTGCTGTTCTGCGTGAGCGTGGCCACGACACTGGCCAGGGTGACGAGGGCGGCTTCGCACCGAGCCTGCGCCACAACGAGGAGGCCGTCGAGGTGCTGCTCGAGGCGATCTCGCGCGCCGGGTACCGGCCGGGAGTTGACGTCGCGCTGGCGCTCGACCCGGCGGTGTCTGAGCTATATGAGGACGGGCGCTACAACCTCCGCGGCGAGGGGCGGGTGCTCGAATCCGCGGAGCTTGTTGAGCTCTGGTCGGAGTGGGTCGCGAAGTACCCGATCGTGTCCATCGAGGACGGGATGGGGGAGGACGACTGGGAGGGGTGGCGCGTCCTGACTGCGCGCCTCGGCGGTGAGGTGCAGCTCGTTGGAGACGACGTGTTCGTGACCAACGTTGCGCGCCTGCGCGAGGGGTTCGCGCGCGGTGCGGCCAACGCGCTGCTCGTCAAGGTGAACCAGATCGGGTCGCTCAGCGAGACGCTCGACGCCATCGAGCTGGCGTCGTCACACGGGTACGCGTCGGTGATCAGCCATCGCAGTGGCGAGACAGAGGACACCACCATCGCCGACCTTGCGGTTGCGGTCAACGCCGGCCAGATCAAGGCGGGAGCGCCGTCGCGGTCAGAGCGCGTGGCCAAGTACAACCGGCTGCTGCGTATCGAGGCGGAGTTGGGTTCCTCATCGCGCTATGCGGGGCGGTCGGCGTTCCGGCTGCTCGCCGACGACAGCGTTGCCGCGCCCAAGGGATGAGCGGCACCGGCGACATCAGGCTGGCGGCGATCCGCGCCGGAGGTCGCGAGGTGCGCACCGACGAGGGTGAGGAGCTCGTCGCCGCGCTATCACTGGCTTCGGTGCGT
Source organism: Candidatus Dormiibacterota bacterium (assembly GCA_955652455.1). The sequence continues at coordinate 1,653 of CATPBU010000286.1, read as the reverse complement.
GCCTACCCGGACCTGGATGCGCTCGACGCGGCGATGGAGGCGGACCCGCGCGTGTACCGGCGCCATGGGAACAAGACGGTGGGGATGCTGGAGAGCGTCCTTGCGACGCTCGAGACTCCGCCAGGCGGCTCAGCTCCGATCGCACGGGTCACGGCGAGCGGGCAGTCTGCCCTGGCACTGCTGCTGAGTGCGGCGATGATGAGCGGTCGGCGCCGCGTCGTGCTGGTGCGTCCCAGCTACGGTGGCCTCGAGGCGCTGCTGCTCGGCCCGCTGGCCGCGCTGGGAGTTAGCACGACGCTCGTCGACCTCCCGCCGCCGCCGGCACGGTGCGACGTCGGTGCGCTGGTTGCCGATGTCATGGACAGCGACGTCGCACTGGTTGTCGCCGAGATTGTCACCAACCCGCTGCTCGGCGTGGTGGACATCCCTGCCGTGGCGGCAGCGGCGCACGACGGGGGCGCGCTGTGCCTGGTCGACAGCACTCTGACCACGCCGTTCCTCTTCCAGCCGCTCGCTTTCGGCGCCGATGCCGTCATGCACAGCCTGACCAAGCATCTCGCTGGTCACAGCGACGTGCTCGGCGGCGCGGCGCTGGCCTCACCGGACTGCGAGATTGCGGATTGGCTCGACGGGCACAGTCGCAGTCTCGGCGCCTTACTCGGACCGTTCGACGCATGGCTGACGCTGCGCGGGCTGCGGACTGCCCCGCTGCGCATCGAACGCGGCACGGCGACGGCCGCGTCGCTTGCTGCGGCTCTGGCCAGGCATCCTGCAGTGGCCGCGGTTCACCACCCCGGCATTCGCGGCGACGACGATGCTGCCCTCGCCAAGCGCTTGTTGCCGGCCGGAGGCGGGCCGATGCTGTCGATCGACATTCGCGGCGGCCGGTCGGCGGCAGGGCGGGTGGTGCGCGCTTTGGACGGGATCAGACTGGCGCCCAGCCTCGGTGACGTGAGCACCACGGTGAGCCACCCCGTGTCGACGTCGCACCGCCACCTCGGCGCGGAGACGCTGGCGGCGCTGGGCATCTCGGACGGACTGCTGCGCTTCAGCATCGGCATCGAGGACGACGCGGCGCTCCGGGCCGAGCTCCTGGCCGCGCTTGACGCAGCCGGGTGACCACTCCGGCGCGGGTACCATGATCCGCGGCTCACACCATCCACCACCGGGGAGGCACCCATGGCCGTGCTCCGACTCGCCAACGGCTCCGACATCGTCGTGAAGCTGTCGGTCGCCGAGACCGTGGCTGCGATCCAGATCACCGATGGGACGCCCGACTTCGTCGAACTGCCCGGCGAGGAGGGTGTCATCCATCTTCGGCCGGCCGGGGTGATCGCCGTCATTGAAGACACCCGGCGCGGCACCGCGGGCTTTCGCTTCGGCGCGGGGCGCGCAGCCGAGTAAGCACACGTGCGGCGCCTCCGTCGTGGTCGCGCCCGATAATGGCGCCATGACCGAGACCTCGCGTCCGGCGGCACCGGAGCGCGTGGTCCCGGTAACGCCGGTCAGCTCCATCCTCAGCGGCATCGGCGACACACCATTGCTGCGCATCCGCCTCTTCGAGCGCGAGTCGCCCGACGTCGCCGTTTTGGGCAAAGCGGAGTTCCTCAACGCTGGCGGATCCGTCAAGGATCGTCCGGCGCTGCGCATGAT
>CATPBU010000285.1 GCA_955652455.1 Candidatus Dormiibacterota bacterium | reverse complement strand
GTCTCCGTTGTGTGGCCGCCCGCAAGCTGCACTGCCGCACGCAGCGCCAGCCCGTAACCGCCAGCGCCGGCGCCGGTGATCACGGCGGTTGCCGCCGCCGCGACGTGGGACCTATGACGGTACTCCTCGCGGGCGAGAATGTTGCTGAGGTGGACCTCGACCACCGGGCCGCTGAATCCACGCAACGCATCGGCAAGCGCCAGGCTGGTATGCGCGAGGGCGCCGGGATTGATGACGCAAGCCTGGCTTCGGCCGCTCTCCTGCTCGACGATGTCGATCAGCGTTCCCTCGTGGTTGCTCTGTTCCCAGCGGATCTCGACGTCGAGCTCGGCGGCCTGCTCGAGCAGACGATCGCGGATCTCGGCGAGCGTCACGCGCCCGTAGATCTCCGCCTGGCGGCGCCCCAGGGTGTTGAGGTTGGGCCCGTTGAGCACCAGGATCCTCATGCCGCCATGACCTCCGACAGGGCGGCGCTGATCGCGGCGGGCTCGACCACGATGCCGGTGACCGGGTCGCCCCGGCGGCGCAGCAGGACCCATCGCGGAACTCCCGCGCGCGCCTTCTTGTCGGTGCCGAGCTGAGCGGCGATCTCCGACATCGACAGTCGCGGCCGCGTCGACAGCCCGCAGGCATCGAGCAGCTTGTCCTGGTGGGCGATGTCATCCCTGGGGCAGCCGGACTCGACGACGCTGAGGGCGCCGGCGACGCGCATGCCGAATGCCACCGCCTCGCCGTGGTCGAGCCCGGTGCCAAGACCGGTCAGTGCCTCCACTGCATGACCCACCGTGTGACCGTAGTTGAGAATCGCGCGACGGCCGGCCTCGCGCTCGTCGCCGGCAACCACGGCGGCCTTGAGCGTGCAGCAGCCGCGCACCAGCTCGGAGACTGCGTCGGCGTCGCGAGCCAGCGCGGCCGCGATTCGCCGGTCGACCAGCTCGGGGAGGCCGCCGGTGGCGACCATAGAGGATTTCACGATCTCGGCGAATGCCGAGCGGAAGCTGCGATCGCTGAGCGTTGCCAGCAGGTCGGGGTCGCAGAGAACCGCGCGCGGCTGCCAGAACACCCCAGCGAGGTTCTTGCCCCGGTGCAGGTTGACCGCGGTCTTGCCGCCGATGGAGCTGTCGACCATCCCCAGCAGCGTGGTCGGCACCACCAGCCACACCACGCCGCGCAGGTAGGTCGCGGCGACCAAGCCGGCGACATCGCCGACACTGCCTCCACCGACCGCGATGATGCAGTCATCGCGGTCCAGCCCTGCGTCGCTGCATCGCTCCAGCAGAGCGCCGGCGACAGCCCACTGCTTGGCCTGCTCGCCGCCCGCGATCGGGATGACGGTGGCGGCGAGATGGTCGCGACGCAGCCTGACGGCGATGGCTTCCGCGACGGAGGTGACCGCCTCATCGACGATCAGCGCCACGCGCCGCGCCGTCGCGGGAACATGCTCGGAGACCATCTCAACACAACCGCTGCCGACGCGCACCAGGTACGGATCAGCCGTGGCAACGCGGACCGCCCCCTGCAGCGCCACGCTGATCCGATGGACGACGTCAGCAGCGGTCAGGCCGTCGTTGCGTACCCGCAGGTGAGCACGTCCGTGCGCGGCTGTGCGTGCCGTACGGAGGTCACGGAGCGCGCTTGCCGGGCCGCCGGCGAGCAGCGGGCGCGCCCTGACCTCAGGCCCGATCCGCGCGAGCAGCTCCTCATCCTGCGCATCGAGCAGCACAACAGTGGCGCGGCGGCTGAGGAGATCGATCGCGCCGGGCTGGGCGGCGAGGCCGCCGCCGGCAGCGATGACAAGCGGACGCTGCGACTGCAGTGCGCTGTCGAGCGCGTCCCGTTCCAGGCTGCGAAAACGCGCCTCGCCGAGCTCGGCGAAGGCGCGCGCCACGCTCATCCCCAGCCGCTGTGCCACCTCCGCGTCAGTGTCGACCGCCTCCATCCCCAACCGCGCCGCGAGCAGCGGCGCCACCGTCGACTTGCCACAGCCGGGAAGTCCGACGAGCACGATGTGCGTATCGGTCATCGCAATCGGTCCAGGGTGGCGCGGTAGCCCTCGATGTTGCGGCACAGCTCGGTGATCGAATCGCCGCCGAACTTCTCCAGCAGGGCATCGGCGATGACCAGGGCAAGCATTGCCTCGGCCACGACCGCACCGGCCGGCACCACGCAGATGTCGCTGCGCTCGTAGTGCGCGTTGGTTTCCTCGCCGGTGCGGACGTCGACGCTGCGCAGTGGGGTCAGCAGTGTCGAGATCGGCTTGAAGTGCACGCGCGCCCAGAGGTCCTCCCCATTGCTGACACCCCCCGACAGGCCGCCCTGGCGATTGCTGAGGTGGTGGAAGCCCCGCCCGTCAGTGAACGCCGGCCGATCGTGCACCCCGGAGCCCGGCGTCGCCGCGGCAGTCACCGCGTCACCGAGCTCGACCCCCTTGACGGACGGGATGCTGCACATGGCCTGGGCGATGCGACCGTCGAGGCGGCGGTCCCATTGCACGTAACTGCCAAGACCGGCGACAACGTCGTGGGCGGTGACCACCGCGGTGCCACCGAGCGTGTCGCCGGCGGCGCGGGCCGCGTCGATGGCGGCCACCATCCGCTCGCCGGCCGCCGCGTCGGCGCAGCGCACCGGCGATTCCTCCACGGCGCGCTGGTCGACCGTCGTCTCCGCGGCGACGACGTCACCGATACGCACCACGTGTGAGCTGATCGAGATCCCGGCGACGCGCACCAGCGCCTTGGCCACGCCACCGGCCGCGACCCGGGCTGCGGTCTCGCGCGCCGAGGCACGCTCGAGGACGTCGCGAGCGTCGTCGAGGTCGTACTTGAGAATGCCGGCGAGGTCGGCATGGCCGGGCCGCACCCGGGTGACCGCCTTCTTGCTGAAGCCCTCCGCCTCCACCTGCATCGGACCCTTCCAGTTGTCCCAGTCCCGGTTGACGACGGTGAGCGCAACCGGCGATCCCAGGGTCAGGCCGCCGCGCACACCCCCGGTGATCCGCGCCGAGTCGTTCTCGATCTGCTGCCGCTTGCCGCGGCCGTGGCCCGCCTGGCGGCGGCGAAGGTCGGGGTCGAGATCGCGTGCGGCGTCGATCGGCAGCCCTGCGGGAACACCCTCGAGAATCACCGTGAGCTCTGGACCGTGCGACTCGCCGGCCGTCATGAACCGCAACACGCCACGATTCTAGAAGCGCGACGACCAGCGCCCCCCTCGCGGCCGCGGGTCAGGGGCCCTGGAACAGGATGATGGCCGCGCCCGCACAGAGGAACGGTCCGTATGGGATTGGGTCCTTGAGGCTGCGGATTCTCAGGATGAGCAGGAGCAGGGCGACCGCCCCACCGAGAAAGATCGCGTAGATCACCGCGTACACGGCGCCGATGTGGTTGTAATCGAGGCTGATGCCACAGATGGCGCCGATCAGCGCGCCCAGCTTGGCGTCGCCGAGTCCGATGCTGCCCCGCGATACCAGGTTCTGGATGACGAAGAACAGGCCGATCGCAACACAGCCGGCAAGCGAGCTCCCGATGGTCAAGGCGGGGGAGACGAACGACACAGCGAGAGCGATGACGATCGCCGGGTAGGTGATCCTGTTGAGGATCAGGCGGTGTTTGAGGTCGAAGCCCACGATCTGCACGAACACTGTGATCCACACGAGGTGGATGACCAAGCCGGAGTCCACCGGTTCATGGGCGGCAAAGGCGGCGAACCCAACCGCACCGAGGACCGGGGCCAGAACCCGTTCGATCCAGGTCCAGCCGTAGCGCTCGCCGACCCAGGGCTCGACCACCGGGGCGTCCTCACCCGCATGCGCGGCCGTCACCGCAGCCCGGGCGATGTCGGCTTCGTACGTGTCCCGGTCCTCGCGCTCCTCAGCCTCGAGGCCCTCGATGCGTTCGAGCATCACCGACAGCCACCCCGTGCCCAGCCCGGCCACCGCGCCGACCGGCGCAGCGATGATCACCGCGACAGCGCTCACCCGCCCAGGGCCTCGTTGAGAGCGACCCTGGCCGCCTGGTACGGCGGCTCATCGCCCGTCCAGCGGTGGAAGCTCAGCATCCCCTGGTGAAGGAGCATCTCGACACCGTCGCAGCTGCGCAGCCCGGCCACCAGCGCAGCCTCGACGACGTCGACGGGTCGGGGTCGGTAGCGCACGTCGGCGACCGTACACGACGTTTGCAGGCGTGCGGGAGTGAACGGCATCTCCGCGATGCCGGCCGACGTCGCGTTGACGATGATATCGGCGGTGGCCAGCAGGCGCTCCAGGTAGTCCTCGTCCCAGAGGGCTATGGCCAGGTCGCAGTCGACGCTCTCGCCGATGCGTTCAACGAGGGCCCGCGCGCTGGTAATCCGGCGAGCGACGACGGTAATGCGCGCGACCGGCACCCTGGTCAACGCGAGAACGACGGCCGCGGCCACTCCGCCGGCACCGACGACCAGCGCCCTGCTCTCAGGCAGCGGCCACAGGCGGTTTGCGCTCAGGCCCATCTCGAAGCCGGTGGCGTCGGTGTTGTCACCGATCAGACGGCCATCGGATGCGACAGTGATGGTGTTGACCGCGCCAACGCGCACAGCGTCGCCCTCGAGCTCGTCACATGCGCTTGCCAGCGCGTACTTGTAGGGGACGGTGATGTTGGCGCCCTGCCAGCGCCGGGCGCGCAGGTCGCGGAGCACACTGGGCAGACCGGCCGCGGCGACATCGATGAGCTGATACGAACCCGCGCGACCGCTGGCCAGCAGCGCCGCCTCCTGCATGGCCGCGCTCGGCGACATCGAGATTCCCTCGCCGATCAGGCAGAGGTTGAACTCGCGCGGCACGTCAGCAGGGCTTGCTGAGGTACTGCTGGATCTGCTGCTCATGCTCCTGCCCGGTCAAGCTGTAGTGATTGTGGCCGGAGCAGTCGGAGAGGAAGAATAGGTACGCCGTCTTCGCCGGGTGCACCGCCGCGCTGATGCTGCTGACGCCGGGGTTGGATATCGGCGTGGGCGGCAGGCCCGCGTGGATGTACGTGTTGTAGGGGGTGTCCGTGGCCAGCTGCTGCGCGGTGAGCCCGCCGCCGCTGAGGCCCAGCCCGTAGGTCACCGTCGAGTCGAGCTGCAGGAGCATGCCGTTGGCCAGGCGGTTGTCGACCACGCCGGCGACGAGCGGCCGGTCCGCGTCGAACTTCGCCTCGCGTTCGGCGATCGAGGCCACCGTCAGCGTCGCGTACAGCTGCTGCGGTGAGAGCCCGGCGAGGAGCGGCGTGGCCTTGTTGGCGAAGTCGGCGAGCTGCATCTGCACGATGTCGTGCGCGGTCGCGTTCTGCGGGATGTCGTACGTGTCCGGAAACAGGAATCCCTCGAGCGACGCGCCGGCGGGACGTCCCGCCAGGAAGGGCTCGCTGAACGCGCCGGTGCGCACCTCCTTCAGGTACTGGTCGGCGGTGATGCCGAGCCCCGCCGCCCCGACCCGGTCCGCCATCTGCCCGGCGGTGAGCCCCTCGGTGAGCAGGAGATGGCGGGTGCCCACCTGTGGCGGACCCTCGAGTCGCTGCACGATGTAGCTGGCGCTCATCGCGTCGTTGAGGACGAAGTTGCCGGCAACCAGCTTCGATCCGAGGCCCTGCAGCTTGGCGTACCAGCCGAACCAGAACGTGCTGCGGATCAGGCTGTGGTTGGCGAGGTCGTTCACCAGGGTGTCGAGTGGCTCGCCGGTGCGCACGCTGATGGTGACATCGGCGCCCGCACTGCTTGCCGGCGGGTCGAGCTGGCTGCGACCGTACAGCAGGGTGCCGCCGACGACCACCGCGAGCAGGATGAGGGTGGCGACGACCGCGAAGACGACGCCGGTGCGGGCCTGCTGCCTGCGCCTCATCGTCCCGTGCTGCTGCGCTGGCGAGAATCCAGCCAGCTCTGCAGGAGCAACGTCGCGGCCACCGCGTCGATGCTCTGACGACGCTTGGCGCGACGCTGACCTGCCGCGATCATGCTGCGTTCGGCAGCCGCCGTTGTGAAGCGCTCGTCCCACATCTCGACCGGCAGACCCGTGCGACGGTGCAGCTGCTCGGCGATGCCCCGCGCGTCCACAGCTGAGTCGCCCTCGCTCCCGTCCAGTCGCAGGGGCAGCCCAACCACGATGCGCTCGGGCAGCCGGTCGACGACGACCTCCTCGACCTCACGCCAGAGCCGCGCTGCGGGTTGACGTGGAACGGTCCGCAGCGGGGTTGCGATGGTCCCCGTCTCATCGCTGCCGGCGATGCCGACCCGCACGGTGCCGACGTCGACACCGACGGCTGGCGTGCTCACGTGCCGGACGGGGGTTGCGCCACGAAGGCCTCATCGATCTCGATCCGGCCCGAGAAGAACGGCAGCCAGAAGAACGGTATCGGCGATTGCGAGATGCTCACGTTCTGCACGTGGTTGAGTCGGTGCTGGATGATGCTGCGCGCGTCACTCGGGCTCTTGCCCGCGAGCTGCCCCTTGAGCGCGTTGAGGTCGACGTTCTGGCGCGAGAAGGCGGTGCACTGCACGCTCAGCACGACAGTGCCGTCGTCAGCCGCCTGGGTGACCGCGGGCTTGGTGCAGTTGATCGCATCAGTGGCGAGGCTGTCGCCCTGGGCCACCAGCTGCTGCAGGTCGGCCTTGACGTCGGCGGTGATGTCGGACGGGTTGTACACTGCGGCCTTGCCGTGGCAGGCGACGGCCTCCTGGGCGGACACGAAGACCGCGTTCGCAGCGGGCAGCGCCGGGGTGACGGCGCAGGCCACGGTGGTGCCGTTGCCACCGGGGTCGACGGCGAACGTCTTGCCCGCCGCCTTGGTCTGCATGTCCTGCTTGGCCTGAGCCTTCAGTGTCTGCTCACTCTGGGTGACCTGGGTGGTCCAGCCGCTGACGTCCTGGGCGCTCGCGACGACGTTGGTTTTGGCGTCGGCGCCACCGGAAGCGGCGGCGGGGTTGGTCTCACTGAAGTCGCTGGCGTTGAGGCACCCCGTCGACGGGCACGGGTCACCCGGCCACTGGGTGATTGTGTTGGGACTGACGTTGCCCTTCGCTTCGGGCGTCGTGTCGGCGACCGGCACAGTGTTGGTCGACCCGGGCGGGCAAATCGCTGGCGTCCCGCCGCCCGGGCCGACACAGATGACTGCGCTCTGCGTTGCCGCGAAGACGATCGGGGGATTGTCCTTCGTGGTGAACTTATCACCCTTGGTGACTTGGACTTGAGCGGCCGGTGAAATGGCTGTCGTGAACACGATGGTGGCCGTCG
>CATPBU010000284.1 GCA_955652455.1 Candidatus Dormiibacterota bacterium | reverse complement strand
TCACCATCGGCGACCCGCAGCAACGGCTTGAGGTTGAGCACGCCGCCGAGCAGTCCCTGGGCGCGACCGATCCGGCCGCCGCGTTGCAGGTAGGTGAGGGTGTCAAGCAGCACGTAGACACCGACGCGGCCGCGTCGCTCCTCGATCCGCTCGACCACGATGTCCTGGCCGGCGCCAGCAGCGATGTCGGCGAGCGCACCGCGCACAAGGATCTGGATGCCCGCGCTCACCGTCGTCGAGTCGACGACCCGGACGGCGCCGTCCGCGAACTCCTGGGCGGCGAGGCTCGCCGACTGGAGAGTGCCGCTCAGCTTCCCCGAGATGTGGACGGAAATGACCGAATCTCCAGCGCCGACATATCGGCGATACACCTCGGCGAACTGCTCCGGGGTCGGCTGCGACGTGGTCGGCTGCACCAGCGTGTTGGGGAGACGCCTGTAGAACTGGTCGGGGCTGAGGTCGACGCCGTCACGGAACTGCTCGTCGCCGAAGCGTACGGTCAGCGGCACGACGTCGACGCCGAGGCGAGCCGCGGCGGCCGGAAGGATGTCCGACGTGGAGTCCGTGACGACCCTGATCACACGGTCATTCCAGGGACAGGACGTACGCGTAGTGCTCCTGACCGCCCACGTGCAGCTCGAACTCGGTCGCCGGGAAGTCCGCGCCCAGCCCGCTGACGAGAGCCTCCGCGTCCGCGGCCTCGACCTGGCCACCCCGGTAGACGGTGACCAGCTCGGGCGCGTTGGCCAGGCCGCGAAGGACGGCCTCGATGACGCTGCGCTCGTCGGCCCCGACCTGGGTGATCTCGCCGTCGAGGATGCCGAGCGCGTCACCGGCCTTGATGCGGTGGCCGCCGGCAGTGCTGTTGCGGATGGCGCGGGTCACCTCGAGCGCATGCACATGCTCGATGGCCCCCGTCATGCGTGAGCTGTTGGCGTCGAGGCCCGCGTCGGGCTCGAGCGCAAGCAGGGCACTGATGCCCTGGGGCAGGTTGCGAGTGGGGACGACGCGCACGTCGATGTCGTCGACAAGGCCGTTCACTTGCTGGGCCGTGAGGATGACGTTGCCGTTGTTGGGCAGCAGCACGACCGCGTCGGCGTTCGCCGAGCGCACCCCGTTGATCAGGTCCTCGATCGATGGGTTCATGGTTTGTCCGCCCTCGACGACGCTGTCCGCACCAAGGCTGGCCAGGATGTCTCGGAAACCACCGCCGGCTGCCACGGAGACAACCCCGAGCGGCTTGCGCGGCGTGTCCGTTGCCGGCGTTGCGGCCGCCCCGCGAGCTTCTTCGTCAGCATCGGCGCGCTCGAGAACCTCGTGGTGCTGCGCAGACATGTCCTCGACCTTGAGCTTGCTGAGCCGGCCTCGTCGCGACGCCAGTGCGATCAGCGGAGCGGGCTCCCCGGTGTGAATGTGCACACGCACCAGCTTGGCGTCGCCGACGACAAGCGCGGACTGGCCGAGCGCAGCCAGCTCGTTGCGGAGGGTGTCGACCTCGAGTCCCGGTCCGTGGATGAGGAACTCGGTGCAGTAACCCCATCCCTCTTCCTTCATGGCAGCGGCCGCCGCGCCGCGCCGCACCGCGGGGCGCTTGGCCGGCCTCGGTGCGTCGTCGGCGAAGGGGAGCTGGACGCGACCCTCACCGGAGCGCCGGCGTGGGCCCCGCTGCGGCGACTGTGCCGCCTGCGGGTCGGCGATGGAGCGGCTCAGGCCTTCGAGGATGACCGCGAAACCGAACCCGCCGGCGTCGACGACACCCGCGTCCCGAAGCACCTGGAGCTGCTCGGTGGTGCGCTCGACGGCGGCGTGGCTGGCACGGACGGCGAGATCGAGCACGGTGATGATGTCGGCGCTCTCCTCAGCTGCCGTCGTCGCCGCGTCCGCGGCCTCCCGCACGACAGTCAGGATGGTGCCCTCGGTGGGCTTCATGACCGCCTTGTAGGCCACCGTCCGCGCCTCACGGAGCCCATGTGCCCAGTTCGACGCGTCGAGTCGGGCCTGTCCGCCCACCCCCTGAGCGAGCCCGCGCAGGACCTGCGACAGGATCACGCCGCTGTTGCCCCGGGCTCCCATCAGCGAGCCGTGTGCCGCCGCTGCCAGGACCGCCGACGCCGACGCCGCGGGCGAGGCGGCCTGCGCCTCCTCAACGGCCGATCGAAGCGTCAGGTACATGTTCGAACCGGTGTCACCGTCCGGCACAGGAAACACGTTGAGGTCGTTGATCTCCTCCTGGTTGGCCTGGAGCCACGCCAGCGCAGAGCGAAGCCCAGCGAGCACCTGCTCTCCGCCGACGTGGAGGAGTGGCTCGCGTAACAGGGTGAGCTTGGACCCCGCCTCAGCCCCGGGCATCGTCTGTCTCCAGGTGAATCCCCTGGACATTGACGTTGACCGCCAGGACGGGCAGGCCCAACGACTTCTCCACGGCGTAGCGCACCACACTCATCAGGTTGTGGGCGACCTCGCTGATGCGGGTCCCGTATTGGGCGATGATGTACAGCTCGATGAGGATCCCACCCTCGCGCACCTCGATCTCGACGCCCCGATGGACGTTTTCGCGGTTGAGGCGCTCCGCGATGCCGTCCCGCAATCCCCGCGCCGCCATCCCCACCACGCCGTAGCACTCATTGGCGGCGTGGCCGACGATCGATGCGACAACACGCGGTGAAACCTCGATCCGGCCGAGGCTCTCGGTGCGGGTCAGGGCGTGCGGGGCTTTGGTCTTGCTCGTCACGTCGGATCCCATAAGCCGCTCCGCGGCCATGTGTTATCCTCGGCGATCGCCCGGATGTTTGTCGGGGGCGCGCCAAGGCCACGTGCGTGGCGGGGCGCAATTCTAGTACGTCGCACCCCCGCTTTCGGCGGTGGGTTGCTTTCGGGAAACATCACCACACCATGTCTCAGCGCTGCGAGGTCTGCGGAAAGGGCCCGATGACGGGCAACAATGTGAGCCATTCCAAACGGCACACCCGGCGCCGCTTCATGCCCAATCTGCAATCGCAGCACGTCCTGCGTGCCGGCAGGTTGGTGAGAGCGAAGATCTGCACCCGCTGCATCCGTACCCAGGC
>CATPBU010000283.1 GCA_955652455.1 Candidatus Dormiibacterota bacterium | reverse complement strand
GACCCGGGTTGTGGACCACGTGCCAGAGCCTCTGAGTGTCAATGACGAATTGCATCCCGGCATGCAGGGGGATCCGCGACTCAGTGCCATCGTCCTCTCGCTCCTCGCGCAGAATGAAGCTGGCGTTGTTGTCGGTGAGCTCGAGCCAGGAGCGCACCACCCACCCCTCCCCGTCCGGGTTGAGGCGGTTGTTGTCGTCGAGGTGAAGCTGGCGGCGCGCAAACGGCTCGTCGCTCGGGTTCAGCTTGATCACGCGGACCCGGCCATAGCGCGTGCCCACCGCCTCGACGTAGCGCACCAGCGACGGCGCTATCTCCCGGTTCTTCGTCCAGATGCCGTCCTTGTCGGGCTTGCCGTGGTCCCAGAAGCCGGCGCACTCCATCTCGCCGAGCGCTGAGGCGAGCGGAGCGAAGTTGGTGTCGCCTCCGCTCTTCCAGTCCATGTACTCGAGGCCGAGCCACTCGCTCTCCGGGATCGCGGGGCCCTGATAATCGCGGAGGATGACAAACCCCTTCTCGTCGAAGATCGGCAGCTTGCGGTGGGCCATGGCTGTCTTGACTCCTGATGATGAGATCGCGCGCGGAGTAGGGTACGACGCTCGCGAGCTGGTCGGCGTCCGGCGAGTCGGCGAGACGGTCCTCATCTGGCGTGTCATCGGTCGGCGCGGCACCGCGCGGGGTCACCTCGCCCTCCTCCTCGAGCTCACGGTCGCCCCGCTCCAGAGAGATCGGCGGCTCCATCGGCGTTAGCTCGTCAGCGGGGCTGTCGGGGTACCCCTCGGGGATGTCTGTCTCGGCCACCCTGCACTCCTTCAGCCATCGTACGGCGGGCGCACCGTAGGACGACCGAACCGGGGGCACGTATGCCTGGGTGGGGCTGTGTCGCAATGCCGAAGCGCCGGTTGGACCGTCTGTGAGAAGTTACCGCAGCTCAGCTGACACCTCGACGTCGCCAGGATGCCGGCATCAATCACCAAGGGACAGAACATGCCCCGGCTCACCCGTTTCGTCCTCCGTCACAAGGGCCTGGTCGCCCTGGGCTGGCTGCTCATCCTGATTGCCGGCGGAGCGACGGTGGGACGAACCGTGGACCGCCTGACCTTCGATTTCTCGCTGCCGGGACAGCCTGGTCACGACACGTCGGTCAAGATCCTCCGCGCCTATGGAAGCGCCACAGAGCAGCCTCCGTACTTGCTCGTTATCTCCGCACCCGGGGGTCATACCCTACAGCCGGGCCAGGGCGATGCCGCGTTCGCCGCCGTCGCGAAGGCGGTGCCAGCTGCCCGGCTGATCGGCCACGCGCAGACGGGCGACAGCGCGTTCCTCGCCAAGGATGGTCAGGCGGAGTACTCGTACGCGTTCGAGCCGTTGCAGCAAGGGTTCGCCGCTCCCGCGCAGGGTCTGTTGGAGAACGCCGTCACCGCCAACGCGCCGCCGGGGACAAGGGGATACGTCACCGGGCTCGACCCGCTCGCGCAGAGCACGGCGTCCTCGTCGGGTCCGGGCGTGCTGCTCGAGACGCTGCTCGGCGGTGTTGGGGCGCTCGCTGTGCTCGTCTTCGTGTTTGCTTCGTTGCTCGCGCTGATTCCGCTCGCAATCGCCGTGGTCGCGATCCTCACGACATTCCTCGTACTGCTCGGGGTGACCTATTTCGCGGACATCAGCTTCATCGTTCAGTTCCTGGTGTCGTTGATTGGGCTTGGCGTTGCCATTGATTACTCGCTGCTGATCGTGAGTCGATGGCGTGAGGAGCGCGGACACGGTCGCTCGAACGACGAGGCAGTGCTGGTCGCGATGGACACCGCCGGGCGCGCGGTGGTCTTCAGCGGCCTGACCGTGGCCATCGGCCTGCTGGCGCTGGTTGTCATCCCCGTGCCCTTCCTTCGCTCCATCGGTTTCGGCGGGATGCTGATCCCTCTTGTGAGCGTCGCAGTCGCGGTCACGCTGCTGCCTGCCATCCTGGGCAGCATCGGTCCGCGCGCCGACTGGCCACGGATTCGCAAGGAGTCAAAGGCGAGCCCGTTCTGGACGCGGTGGGGCCGACTCATCGTGCGACGCCGATGGGTCGCAGCCGGCGCGGCGACCGTGATCCTCGTCGGGCTTGCGATCCCGTTCCTGAGCCTGCAGATCGGGCAGGCGTCGTCGAATTCGCTGGCCACCGCAGGGCCCGCGGTCGACGGGCTGCATGTTCTGGATTCAGCCGGGGTGCCCCGTGGGGTGCTGACGCCGATGGTGGTGCTGACAACGGCGAACGGACAGGCGCCGGTGGTCCAGCGGCTGCGCGGCGTCAGCGGACTGATCGGTGTCATTGCACCCCAGGACGCGGCGGACTCGCGGGATGGCACCGCGTTGGTCCTCGCCGTCCCGCGCCAGGAGACCTCCAACGCAGACACCATCGACGTGGTACGGCAGACGCGGACAGCGCTGGGCGGACAGCCTGAATCGCTGGGAGTGAGCGGGGTCGGGCCGCTGCAACTCGACTACCAGGCGGGGGTGTACAGCAACCTGCCGTACGTGATCGCGGTGATCGTGGTGATCACCTTCCTGCTCCTCGCCCGTGCCTTCCGTTCAGTCCTGTTGCCGCTGAAGGCCGTGCTGCTCAACCTCCTGTCACTGGCCGCGACGTTCGGTGGCTTGGTCATCTTCTGGCAGGCTGGCCACGGATCAACCCAGCTGTTCGGAATAGCGCCGACCGGGTCGATCACCTTCTGGCTTCCCGTGATGATCTTTGCGTTCCTGTTCGGTCTGTCCATGGACTACGAGGTCTTCATCCTCTCGCGAATGCGCGAGGAGTACGACAGAGACGGGCGAACCGACGCCGCCGTCATCACCGGTCTCGGGCGCACCGGTCGGCTGGTCACGTCAGCCGCCCTGATCCTGTTCCTGGCGTTCATCTCGCTGGCCAGCGGGCCGCAGACGGACATCAAGGTGTTTGCCACGGGTCTTGGTTTTGGGATCCTGCTTGACGCCACGGTCGTGCGCATGCTGCTGGTGCCCGCACTGGTGTCGCTCTTCGGTGAGTGGAACTGGCACATCCCCGCGCGGCTCGCGTGGGTGCTGCGGGTCAAGACGGGCCCGCCGATCAGAGGCACCTGACCTGGCTGCCCGGATCCCGACGCTGCAGGGCGATATGGTGCGGTTGCGCCCTGTCACCATGGCGGACGCACCGCGACTCGCGGAGATCCTCGACCACCCCGAGGTGGCGGAGTGGTGGGGGCACCACGACGTGGAGCGCGTGGAGCGGGAGGTCATCGCTCCCGGCGATGGCACCGTCGTCTTCGCTGTCGAGGTCGGCGACCAGGTTGTCGGCCTCATCCAATACCTGGAGGAGAACGAACCCGACTACCAGCACGCCGGCATCGATATCTCGGTGCATCCCGGCTGGCATCATCGCGGCATCGGCGCCGACGCCCTGCGGACGCTGGCGCGCCACCTGATCAACGAGCGCGGCCACCACCGCCTCACCATCGACCCGGCGGCACACAACGAGCGCGCCATCCGCTCGTACTCGAGCGTGGGCTTCCGCCCGGTGGGCGTCATGCGTATGTACGAGCGCGGCCCGAACGGCACATGGCACGACGGTCTGCTCATGGACCTGCTCGCGGAGGAGTTGACCTAGCCCTGCGCCGACGGCCACTGCGAAGGCGCGCACCGGCATCCCGGAATGCAAGGGTGGCATATTCTCAGCATGGCCCTGGATTCTGAGCCCCCAACCGGTCTTCGGCGCCACAGCTGACGTCCGCTCGGACCGCCCGGCCGAGATTCAGATTGGCGACCCCGTCGCAGAACAGCGGCCCCTGAAGCGTAGCCGGCCGCGGGCAATCCGCACCGATAGCGACACTTGCCACTGCGGCTCCTTCAGGAACGCAGCCTCACGTCCACCTCGATCTCGACCACGTCCTTGACCTTGAGCGCACCAAGCATCGCCGAGTACGGCTTGATGCCATGGTGGCTCTGGACGACGGTGGCTGTGACGGTGACACGGTCCGCGTCGGGGGCCGCTGTCAAGCGGAGCTGCACCGGTCGCGACCTGCCGGCGATCGTGAGGTCGCCACTCACGGTTCCCCCATTCGCATCGCCGGCGGTCAGTGTGGAGCGGAAGGAGATCTCCGGGTAGTTGGAGGAGTTGAGCACCTTGTTGCGGATGTTGGCGCCGACCTCACCCCGCTGCTTGTCGGTGAGAGGGATCGCTCCGCCGTGCGCCTCTCGTACCTCCAGCGAGGCGGCATCAACTGTGGCGGTAATGCTCGACCGGGACGGCTCCTCCGCGTCCACAACCACCGTTGCGCTCCACCGGGCCGCCTCGAGGGTGAGGTCGTGGCCCATCTTGGCGGCAGCGCCCTCTCGTGATGTCCTGATCAGAAGCGTGCCCTGGTCAGGGCCAATGGTGTACGTACCTGTCGTCAGTGCCACAACTTCCCTCCCGAAGTATCCTGCCTGCGGGTCACAGTGCGTTCGGATCGCATGACCATAGTGCCGTCAACCGCCGGGTCTCGGTTGCTGTCGTAGCGGCGGCCTTCTTGCGCAAACGATTGGCCAAGGTATCGCCGCAAGAGTTTGCGTGCTAACGCGGGGCTATTCAGCGCTGACAGTCCGTGGCATTGACTGCGGGGAACGAGAGGCCGCGTCGGCCACGGTCGAGCCTCGCACGACCAGCTCGGGCGTGAACAGAACGCGGTGACGAGTCGGCTTGTCGTTCTCGATCTGCTCGAGCATCAGACTGACGGCGATTGACCCGAACTCATGGATTGGGACATGCATTGTTGTGATTCCGGGGCTGACGCGGCTCGCAAGGGGGATGTCGTTGTAGCCGACGATGGCAACGTCCTCAGGAATGCGCAAGCCCAAGCGCCGGGCCGCCTCGGCGGCGCCAAGCGCCGCCAGGTCTGTCACCGCGAACAGCGCAGTCGGGCGGTCATGCAGTGCGAAAAGCCGCCGCGCGGCGAGCGCGCCGCCTTCCTCGGTGTAACCAGCCTCCACGATGAGCTGCGGATCAGCTGGAACAGCCGCCAGCTGGTGGGCGGACTGAAAACCTCGCCGGCGCAAGACCCCTGTGCTGACTGACGACTTACCAGCGAGATGACCGATGCGCCTGTGCCCGAGCTCGATGAGGTGGGACGTGGCCAGCTGGCCTCCGACGAGGTCGTCAGAGCCGACGAACGGGTCCTCGCCCTCATCGCTGAAGCGGTTGACCAGGACGTATGGGGTCCGCTGCTTGCGCAGGTTGCGCACGCCCGGGTCCTTGAGCACGCTGCTCGCCAGGATCACGCCGTCGACGCGACGGGCCTCCAGGGTCTGAAGGTGTGATCGTTGACGCTCCGGGCTTCCATCCGTGTTGCACAGCAGCACGTTGAAACCACGCGGAGACGCAGCGTCCTCGACCCCGCGAAACAGGGCGGCGAAGAACGGGTTGGTGACGTCGGGGATGACGACGGCGAGGACGTTGGTCTGGCGCAACTTCAGGCCGCGCGCGATCCCGTTGGGTTGGTACCCCGTCTCCCGCAGGAGGGCCTCGATGCGGGCGCGCGTCGCCGGTGCGATCCGCAGGCCGGGATCGTTGTTGGCGACCCGCGAGATGGTCGACGGGTGGACGTTGGCGCGGACCGCCAGCTCCTTGAGCGTGACCGGCATTCGTCCCACCCTTGACATTGGTTTCGACGGTGTCCTAGGGTAGCGCAATCGTTTGTTCAACGGTGAGATGGCTCGCGGTGGCGAGCGGGGGACGACCATGCGCAAGCCGGTATTTCTGACCCTGGCGGGAACCCTCTCGTTGTCGGTGGTGAGCCTGTCGGCCTGCGGCAGCGGCGGTACCGGCGGGAGCTCCACACCCCAGGTCGGCACTCCGATCACCATCGGCGTCTCCGTATCACTCACCGGGGACTTCTCAGGAGATGGCAAAGCCCTCGTTCAGGGCTACGACCTCTGGGCGCAGGACGAGAACGCCAAGGGTGGGCTGCTCGGTCACCACGTGACCATGAAATACGTTGACGATGCCAGCAGCACGCAGCAGGTGGTGACCAACTACCAGAACCTGATCACCCAGGACAAGGTCGCCCTCGTCTTCGGACCATTCAGCAGCCTGCTGACGATCCCGGCGTCCACCGTCACCGATCGCTTCGGGTATGCCTTCCCCGAGCCGGCGGGCGGGGGGCCGAGCGTGTTCAACCGCGGCCTGCATTCACTCTTCTTCGTACAGCCCGCCGCTGTCGCTGACAACCTGGTGAGCTTCGCGCATTGGGTTCTCTCGCTGCCTACAAACCAACGGCCGGCCACCGCCGCGTACGCCACCTCTGACGATCCCTTTACACAGCCGCAGGTCGACAAAGCCCGGTCTCTCCTCGAGGCGGGGGGCGTGACCACGGCATCCTCGAAGGTGTACCCGGCCGAGACCACCAGCTGGAACACCCTGGCGCAGCAGGTCGTCAACGCCAACGCTGACGTTGTCGTCCTCGGCACCCAGGAGCCGGACGGGGTGGCCTTCATCAAGGCGTTCCAGCAGCAGCACTACAACCCCAAGGCACTGATCGAGACGGGCGGACCTGACCAGGGGAAGGATTTCTCGGACAAAGTCGGAGCGGCGAACACGGGGGGTGTGATGGTTCCCGCCGGATGGTGGTCAAGCGCCAAGACACCGGGCAACTCGATGTTTGTGAACGAGTTCATCGCCAAGTACGGCGGCACGCCGGCCGACATCTCCCAGGACGCATCGGAGGCCTACAGCGTCGGCCAGGTCGTTGACCAAGCGGCAACCAAGGCGAACAGCATCGCCAACTCGGCCTTGATCTCCGCGATGCACAGCAACACGTTCCAGACGATCCAGGGCCCGATGGCCTTCGATTCGGCCGGACGGCCGAACGGCGCCACCTTCCTCGTGCAATGGCAAAACGGCGCGACGGTGCCCGTCTACCCCAGCTCAGCCGCGGTCGCACAGCCGGAGTACCCCAAGCCCACCTTCGCGCCGTGAGCAGGGGGGCCTTGTGACCCTCGTCCTCGAAGCAGTCGTCCTCGGCCTTCTGACCGGCGGCGTCTACGCCCTGATGGCATCTGGGCTCACGCTGATCTTCGGCGTGATGCGGATCATCAACGTCGGACACGGGGCGCTCGTCATCCTCGGCGCCTACCTCAGCTTCGCCCTGCTCCGATCGCTGCACATCGACCCATTTGTCACCCTGCTGGTGACCATGCCCGCGATGTTTCTGCTTGGCGTGGTGCTGCAGCTGGTGTTCGTCCGGCCGCTGAAGAGTGATCGTGAGGCGTTGTCAGTCCTGGTCACGTACGCGTTGGCGCTCGGCATCGAGGGCCTGCTCGGCTTCCTCTTCACCAACAACTACCAGCAACTGAACGCCTGGTATGAGACCGCGTCTTTCCCGATCTTCGGCTTTCGCATCGGCTACGTCTATGTCTTCGGGTTCGGCCTGTGCCTGGCGATCCTGGGCGCGATGTTCTGGCTCCTGTACCGCACCTCATTCGGAGCGGCGATTCGCGCGACGATGCTCAACCGGACCGCCGCTCAGCTGGTTGGCGTCGACGTGGACCGCGTCTCGGCCCTTGCGTTCGGCGTCGGTGTGGCCACAGCCGCGGCCGGCGGGGTCGTCTTCGGCATCGCCAATGCCTTCAACCCGGGCAGCCACTACGACCTGATCTCGCGACTGCTCACCATCATCGTGCTCGGCGGGCTCGGCAGCCTTCGCGGCGCCGTGGTCGGGGCGATGGTGATGCTCGTGGTCATCGACGTGACCTCCGTCGTCATATCGCCGGTGTGGGGAAACTTCGTCTTCTTCGTGATCCTGGTCGCGGTCCTGGTCTTCCGGCCGCAGGGCCTGTACGGCGTCATGCTGCGAGACCGGGTATGAGGCGGGTCCGCAGCGTCGGCATGCTCAAGATCGCGGCGCTGGTGATCGCTGTGGTCCTGGCCCTCCTTGTGCCCGTGTTCGCCGCCGATTCCGCGACCGTCAACATCGGCGTCTTCACCGCGATGTACGTGGGTCTCGCCACCGCCTGGAACATCATGGGCGGGTACACCGGGTACATCTCGCTCGGGCATGCGGCGTTCTTCGGGTTCGGTGCCTATGCGCTCGGTCTGCTGCTGGCGCACCTCGGGATAGCGGCCGGCTACATGCCGTTTCTTTTCGTCCCGGTGGCGGGCGCCCTGACCGTGGTGCTCGCGCTCGGCATCGGCTGGATTGCGCTGCGCACCCGCGCCGCCACGTTTGTCATCGTGACCATCGCCTGCATGTTCATGCTCCAGCTGCTCGCGGAGAACCTGGTCGGGCTCACTGGTGGTGGTGCCGGGTTGAGCTTCCCTGTGCCGCCGTGGAGCGGCGACTTCTTCAACACCCCGTACTACTACGTCATGCTCCTGCTGGCGCTGGTCGGCCTGGCCGTGTCGTGGTGGATCCGCCGCTCCAAGTTCGGCCTCGGTCTGCTTGCCATCCGCGACGACGAGGACAAGGCACTCGCAGTGGGCGTGCCGGCGCGCGCGTTCAAGCTCACGGCGTTCGTGGTCAGCGCCGCGCTGGTGGGCATGATCGGAGCTGTCTACGGCTACTACGTGACCTACATCTACCCGCAGTTCGTCATCGACCCACTGGTGGGCATCTCCATGGTCCTGATGGTGTTCCTCGGTGGTCTGGGAACCCTGTGGGGGCCTGTGGTCGGCGCGATGATCCTGGAGCCGGCGCAGCTATGGCTGGCTTACAACTTCGGTGCCAGCCGCCTCTACCTCGTCTTCTACTCCGCCGTCTTCCTGCTCGTCATCATCCTGATGCCTCGCGGCATCGTGCCTTCGCTCACGGACCTGCTGAAGCGCTGGCAGCACAGCCGGGCCGTCGGGCCCGCCGGACCTGCGACGGGCACGCGCGAGGCGCGAGCTGTTCGTGGAGCCCAGCCGCCGTGAGCCTGCTCGAGGT
>CATPBU010000282.1 GCA_955652455.1 Candidatus Dormiibacterota bacterium | reverse complement strand
GAGCCATACCCTCGGTCCTCGGCAGGCGCGGGTCAGCGAGCGACCGGGAGTTGACGCGACCGAGGTAGACGCCGAGGACCGAGGGTATGGCTCGGCGGCTGTCGCCGTTTCGTTCGCGATCCGGTCGCAGTCACGAATGTACTTGCGGGTTCGGGCGTCGTCGCGGAAGATCGCCCAGCCGATCTCGGCGACCTAAACCGATCTGACGCGAGGGGACGAAGCTAACCGTCGTGGACTGGGACAACGCCGCGAATCGAGCCTTGGCCTAGGGCGCGCCCACGCGTAGGACGACCTTGCCGGTGACTCGACGCTCGTAAAGATCACGCGCGAGTTCACCGCCGCGAGCCCAGTCGGCCTCCACATCGATATGCGGCATCAGCGTTCCGGCTGCGATGAACGCGCAGAGTCTACTGAGGTCCGACGCCGCGCTCTGCGTGTAGCGCAACTCGTCGAAGAGCAGCATCGCGCGCAGCGTCGCACCGACGTGTGCGCCGAACCAGCGCGGACCGAGTGTCGCCAGCTCGAGCAGAGTCGACGCGTACGACACCACCGTTCCGTGCGGCGCGACCACGTCGAGGCAGCGAGTGAGGACCTCGCCACCGACGCCGTCGAGGACCTGATCGAAGGGACCCTGCGCGTCGTCAATGCTGCGGATCACGTGGTGGCATGACGCGGCTGCGGCGGCGTTCCCTTCGGGATCGCGGATCAGGCCGGTCACGGTCATCTGCACGCTGCGAGCGAGTTGCAGGGCGAGGTGACCGACCCCACCGGACGCGCCCGTGATCAGCACGCTCTTCCCCGCCGGGAAGCCGCCTATCGCAAGCGCCCGGTACGCGGTCATACCGGCGACGGGGAGGCACGCGGCCTGCGCAAGCGTGACCCCTTGGGGCACGACCGCGAGGAAATCCACGGGCACTGCCACGCGCTGCGCCCATGCCCCGTTATTGACCAGCCCGACGACGGTGGTGCCCACCGGCGCACCGCCGATCTGCGCTGCACGCTCGACCACACCGACCACGTCCCAGCCGACCTGCTGACCCTGCGGGGCAGCCTTCGCCCGTGTGATCTCGCCGCGGTTGAGGCTCGTCGCCTCCACCCTGACCAGAGCTTCATTCGGCGCGGGGACGGGATCGGGTACCTCGGTGAGGCGCACCACTTCGTCCGTGGCGGTGGTGGTCAGTGCCAGCATGTGTGAGCCTCCCGGGTCTTAGACGGCGCAGCGTAGGTCATCGGTGGCTTCCAAGCGTGGGCGGCGTCAGGGATGCCTGTGGTGGAGTGCAGGCCTGAGTCCGAAGGGGCGAAGATGGCGCACACCAGCGTCATGTCCCTCGAAGCCCCCAAATCTCAGCCCACTTGGCCAACAGAAGATAAGTGACTCGCCGACGTTCGACCTCTCACTCTTCATGCCACAGCGCTCCGGCCCGGATACGAGGTTCGAATCCTCTCCCGAGTGGACGATCTACGACGTGGCCTCATCGGGCCCGAATTCGCGACCTTAGCTTGACAAGGTACCTGGCCCAATGCGTCACGGTCGCTGCAGTCTCCTGAGCCGGACAGAGGCCTCGGGGGGCCACCAGGCCGGCAGCGTGTGCTGCGACACGAGGACCCGCGGTCTTGGGAGAGTCGGCGGATGGGTCAGCGTGTTGTGCTTGTCCACGGCGCCTGGCACGGTGGCTGGGCGTTCGAGCGGGTCCTGCCGTTGCTGCGCGGATCAGGCGTGACCGCGCTCGCGGTCGATCTGCCCGGACATGGTGAGGATGCGGCATCGCTGGGAGACCTGCACACCGACGCCGCACGAGTGCGCGCTGAGTTGGACCGGGCGGATGACCGAGTTGTCCTCCTGGGGCATTCCTACGGGGGCGCGGTGATCACCGAGGCCGGAGATCATCCGGCGGTCAGCCATCTCGTCTACCTGTGCGCGATGGCGCTCGACGCCAACGAGTCGTGCGGCAATGCGGTCGCGGAGGAGGCAGCCGGCGCAGGAGTGTCTCACGAAGGCCGGCCAGACGTGGGCGCCGGCTTGCGGCAAGGCCCGGACGGGACGACCACGCTCGATCCCACCGTTGCTGCGACCTGCTTCTACAACGACTGTGATGCCGCCACCGTGGCGTGGGCGACAGCGAGGCTCGAACCGCAGTCAATGGTCGCGCTCACCCAGGTGCCGTCCGCTGTAGCGTGGCGGACGAAACCGTCCACGTACGTGGTGTGCAGTGGCGACCTTGCTATTCATCCCGAGGTGCAGCGACTCCTGGCTCGCCGGTGCACGACGACGGTCGAATGGCCGACCGGGCATTCGCCTTTCCTGTCGCGTCCCGAACTTGTCACGTCTCTGCTCGCCGAACTGGCCGTCAGGAGCGCGTGAACACAGCAGCCCAGCAGTGGCTTCCTCGGTTCATCGCCAAAGGAGGCCTTCGTCGCCCGCACGAGCGTGCTCTCACCCGACCAGCCGCCATGTTCGGATCCTCTCTCCCCAGCCACTCGCGCCGCTCTCTCCTCGCTGTCGCTCGTTGGGTACTGGTCGCGCAACATGAAGACGTACACGAGCACGCGATGCACCCACCGGCTAGAAACCCATCACGAGGTCGAGGAGGCCTCGTTGATAGCGCGCTGTGACAAGCACGGCCACTGCGGCGATGAGTACCAGGATCGTGAAGGTGAACGGCGGATAGCGATCAGTGCCAAGCGCGTTGGAGTCGTAGAAGCCGACTCGCCATCACCAACGAACCACTGCCACGCTGAAGTCAGCTGCTGGGCGCTCACCACTGACTGACGGCGCTCGGCGACGGCCACTCAGCTCGGCGGGGCGATCCAGGTGGTCGCGACGATGGCGACGGGCGCGATGGCGACCACCGCCCAAACGGTCCGGGACCACGTTGAGGGGCGCACAGCGGGACGTGCGGATGGTCGACTCAGCAGCGCGATGGACCCGGCCACAATGGCGACCTCGAAACTGGTAGCCAGGATGTCGAGGCCTCCCAACGCTTCGGTGGTGCCGGCTGCGGGCCCGAGCGGGATGGCGACGATTCGAGTTATCAGCCAAAGGATGACGACGCTGAGGTTTCCCAGCAAACCAACGACGAACAGCGGTCGCGACGGGCGCGCCACGGTGAGCATCGCGAAGCCAAGCTGGAGGGCTGCAGCGAGTGCGAAGAACGCTCCGTACAGGACGGCTTCCCGAAAGTGCTCCGGCATCACAACCAGGTGGACAGAGGCCGCCGCCGCGGAAGCGAGCCCCACGAGCGGGAGCAGCGTCGCCCGTGGCTGTCGGCCAATGCGGACGGATGCGGGGCGTTGACCTGATTCAGCCGCCGCTAGGATGACCTGGTGGTGTTCCGTCGGTGGACCGTCGGGTAACTTCAGCATCCCAGTGTCGATCAACGCCACGCGGTGACGGCGCCCGCGCTGGATGAGTTCGGATACGCCGACGCCCGCGATAGCTATCACCATGAAGCCCAAGGCCCCTATGACGTGCCACAGGTGGCCGTTTACGTCAACGCTGGAATTGGCGACAGCGATGCGTGGCCCGCCCACCACCGAGACGAAAAGGTGAACCCCAGACACCGCCGCGGTCAACGCCCTGCGACCAATCGCGGCGGCACGGCGAGTGGGCCGGTCGAGACAAGGGTTGGCGGGACCAGAGCCGGGTGGGCCGCGCCGAGGTACTCTGCTATGACGGCGCCAACCCCATCGCTCGACTGCGGGCGGCCGGTAACGTATCCCTGCGCGAAGTCGCATCCCATGACGCGCAGCGCGGCAAGCTGGGTTTCGGCATCTGCTCCTTCCGCGGTGACCGACATGCCGAGGGCATGGGCGAGGTCGATGATCGCGATGATAATCCGGGAATCGTGATCCTCCCTCTCGAGGCCCTCGATAAACCCGCGGTCGATCTTGATGGAGTCGACGGGCAGCCGCTGGAGGTATCGCAGCGATGAGTAGCCGGTACCGAAGTCATCGAGCGCAAGCCCGATGCCCACGGTTTTCAAGTCCTTCAGGGTGGACAGCGTCGCATCGAAGTCCTTGATCACCGACCCCTCGGTGATCTCGAGCCACAGCGATGACGGTTGGAGCCCGGAGTCGGCCAGCGCGTGGACCACATCCGCAAGCAGCCCGGAGGTGGCGAGTTGTCTGGGCGACAGATTGACCGACACGGTCATTGGCGCTCCGTCTAGATGCAGCGCCTGCCAGATTGCCGCCTGCCGGCAGGCAGTCTGTAGGACCCAAAGACCGAGCGGCACGATTAGCCCGGATTTCTCAGCCGCGGGGATGAACTCGCCCGGTGGCAACAAGCCGCGGCTGGGATGCGCCCATCGCACGAGCGCCTCAGTGCCGACCAGGTGGCCCGAGCGAAGGTTGAAGATCGGTTGGTAGTGGACGACGAACTCGTTGCGTTCGAGCGCCACGCGCAGTTCCGCGTCGAGCTCGGTGCGATGCAGCGCCACCTTATGCAAGCTGGGCTCGTACTCGCAGATACGCCCACCTCCCCGACGCTTCGCCTCGTACATCGCCAGGTCGGCGTTGCGGAGCAACGCGGTGGACGACGACGTATCGTCCTCGCCATATGCGAGCCCGATGCTCGCCGACACGAACAGATTCATTCCGTTAGTGGAGAATGGTTCGGCGAACTTCTCGCGGAGCCGCGCGGCCGCGGCATGGCCCTCTTCGCGGGATTGCAGATTCGCCAACACGA
The DNA here is from genome assembly GCA_955652455.1 of Candidatus Dormiibacterota bacterium. The sequence goes on along the minus strand of CATPBU010000282.1, from coordinate 483 downwards.
CCGCGAACTCGTCGCCGCCCAATCGCGCCAGCAGGTCCCCGGTGCGAATCACGCCAAGCAGCCGTTCGGAGATCGTCTGCAGCAGCCGGTCGCCGACATCGTGACCGAAGGCGTCGTTCGCGTCCTTGAAATTGTCGAGGTCAATGAAGAGCACCGCGGTGGTGATCCGTCGGCGCGCCTGAAAGGTCTTGTCCAGAGCGTCGAGGAGGAACGTCCGGTTCGGCAGCCCAGTCAACCCATCGTGGAGTGCCTCGTGTTCAGTCAACCGCCAGGCGACGAGGTTGCCGACGCTCGCGGCGAGCACAAAGCCACCGTGGATGCCGGCCCACATCCAGGGATGCGCGATCGCCGATGGCGTATTGAACACCGCACTGGGGTAGAGCCCGCCGATAACGCCGTGCTCCAAGACGACGTAGCCCAAGGCAACAAGGAATGGCGTCCACGACTGATACAGCACCAGGAACGCCAACACCACGAAGAACT
>CATPBU010000281.1 GCA_955652455.1 Candidatus Dormiibacterota bacterium | reverse complement strand
TATCCGGGCTGCGCGACGAGGCCCTCGGCGCGCAGCCCGGATAGCCGACCGTATTGGGGGAAAGCCGCGATGCGGAAGTACACGCTGCCGTCGCTGCGATAGGTCACGCCCGCTGCCTCGAGCCGCTCGATGAGCGCGACCATCTCCTCGACGTAGTCGGTCGCGCGAGGGTAGTGATGGGCGCGGCGGATGTTGAGCGTCTCGAGGTCACTGAAGAACGCCGCAATCCAGGGTGCCGTCTCCTCAGACAGGTCATGGCCGGCGGCCACCGCGGCGGCGATGATCTTGTCCTCCACGTCGGTGAGGTTCATCACCTGGGTGACGCGCGCGAACCTCCGCTCCAGCCAGCGGTGGAGCACGTCCTCGAAGAGGAAGGTCCGGAAGTTGCCGATGTGGGCCCGCGCGTATACCGTCGGCCCGCAGGTGTACACGCGGATGTGCCCCTCCTCCAGGGGCACCACCTCCTGCAGGGTGCGGGTCAGCGTGTCGTGAAGGCGTAGAGCCATGGCGCGACAGTCTATCGACGGCCGGAGCCCGTGCCGGACGAGGGCTCAGACGCGGGCTGTGACCGCTGCCTGGACCTGAACTGCCGGCTCTCGTTGGCTGACGATCTGGTCGATGAGCCCCCACTGCAGCGCCTGCTCAGCGGTCATGAAATTGTCGCGATCAATGTCGCGCGCCACCTGCTCCGGGCTTCGCCCGCTGTGCCGTGCGTAGATTTCGACGAGCAGGTCACGCTGGCGCAGGATCTCGCGCGCATGGACCTCGAGGTCGCCGGCTTTGCCCTGCATGCCACCGGTCCACGGCTGGTGGATCAGGATCAAGGAGTTGGGAAGCGCGAGCCGCAGCCCGGGCGCGCCACCCGCAAGGAGAAGCGAGCCGCCGCTCGCCGCCATGCCCAGGCAGATCGTCGACACATCGGCACTGACGTACTGCAGGGTGTCGTAGATCGAGAGCGCCGCCGTGACGCTGCCGCCTGGCGAGTTGATGTACAGGCTGATGGGTTTCCCCGCCTCCTCGCTCTCCAGGAAGAGCAGCTGTGCGGTGACCAGGTTGGCTGCCTCGTCGGTGATCTCGTCGCCGAGGAAGACGATGCGGTCGCGCAGCAGCCGGGAGTAGATGTCGTACGACCGCTCCCCGCGGGTGGTGGACTCGACGACGGTGGGCACAACGATCACGCTCCGCCCTCCCCGTGGGGAACGACAAAGCCGATCCGCCGGCGCACCGGCGCGGCGGCGGAATTGGCCAGGTAGGTGCTGAACTCGGCCACCGTGCGCAGCGCGTCTGCATTGAGCATCGCCGCAGCGAGCTGGATCTGGGTGCGCGGGTCATGAGAGCTGGCACGGGCATCGGCGAGGTCCGGTGGTGTGAGGGCGTCAGCGATGTCGGCGTAGAGGACGTGCAGGGGGACGTCCAGCGCCGCAGCCATCGCGACCAGCCGCGAAGTGCTGACGTCCTTGCGGCCGCGCTCGACCTCGGACAGATGCGCCGGCGAACAGTGCGCGGCGGCGGCGACGTCGGCCAGCGAGCGCCGGCTGAGCTCACGGTGACGCCTCAACACCGCGCCCTGGAGGCGGCGCAGGGAACCAGCGCGAGTGCGGGAGGCTGCTTCGCTCTCAGCGTAATTCATTTCGCTCTCAGCAGGATAACCGGATTGCCCTAGCAGAAGGGTCGTGCACCGAGACCCGCCTCAGCGGGCGAGGTCGAGCAGTGCCACGGCCGAGGCGGCGATCCCCTCGCCGGTGCCGGTGAAGCCCATCCCGTCAGTGCTCGTCGCGGTCACCTGGAGGAGCGCGCGGTCGACGTCCAGGGCGGCCGAGCAGGCGACCGCCATGGCCTCGACGTGGTCGGCAAGGCGGGGCTCCTGAGTGATCGCGACCACCTGCGCGGAGACCACCCGCAATCCCCGCTCGCGAAGCATGGTCGCAACCGTGCGGAGGAAGTCGACGCCTGGTGTGTCGCGCCACCGCGCCTCGGTGGATGGGAAGTGCCTGCCCATGTCGCCGAGACCGGCGGCGCCGAGGAGCGCGTCACAGAGCGCGTGGACGACGGCGTCGCCATCGGAGTGCCCGGCGAGGCCCCGGTCGTGAGGGACACGGATGCCTCCGAGCATGAGCGCACGCCCCTCGACGAATCGGTGCGCGTCGAGGCCATGGCCGATGCGCATGTTCATGCTCGGTCGGCGAGCAATGCGCGCAGCAGCACGAGGTCGCGCGGGTGGGTCACCTTGAAATTGTCAGGGTTGCCCGGAACGATGTATACGGGATTGCCCAGTGCCTCGACGAGAGCCGCGTCATCGTCGACGGCGAGGCCGCTGGCGCTGGCGTGGCGGTGGCCGGCGACGAGCAGCTCGCGGCGGAATGCTTGAGGTGTCTGAATGGCGAAGAGGTCACCACGCTCCAGCGACTCCAGGATCACCCCACCGACCGCGCGCTTGATGCTGTCGACCACTGGGATCGCGGTGGTGGCCGCGCCCTGGCTCCGGGCAGCCTCCACGCACTCGACGAACAGCTGCGGGGGGCAGAGTGGACGCGCGGCGTCGTGCACCGCAACCACCTCGACATCACCCACCTCCTCGAGGGCACGGCGAACGCTGTCCTGGCGGCGCTCTCCGCCGGTGGTGAGCATCAATTCGACGATGCCCGCGCGCTCAGCCAGCTGCCGCACCAGCGCATGGCGCTCACTCGGCACGGCGATGACAACGCGCGCGAACACCCCGGATTGCGCCGCGGCCGTCAGGGTGTGCGCCAGGAGCGGCCGCCCCACCACCTCCACGAAGAGCTTGTCCTCCCCCATCCGACGCCCCCGGCCGCTGGCCGGGATGATGAGGGCGGCGGTCAGCGCTGTGCCGCCCGCGGACGTACCGCGCGCACGGTGCGTGAGACCGCGCTGTCCGCCGCCTCGGTGGTAGCGAAGATCATCCGTCCCGAGGTGGTCTGGAGAACCGAGGTGACGGTGGCGCGCACCGTTGCGCCGAGGTGGCCTCGCGCGTTCTCGACAACCACCATCGTGCCATCGTCGAGGTAACCGACCCCCTGGTGCAACTCCTTGCCCTCACGCACGATGGCGATGGAGATCTCCTCCCCAGCCGCCAGGATGGGCTTCAACGCGTTGGCGAGATCGTTGAGGTTGAGCACGCGTACGCCGGCGATGCGCGCGATGCGGTTGAGGTTGTGGTCGCTGGTCAGCAGCGCGGCCGAGTGCGCCACCGCCAGCTTGATGAGGCGTGCGTCGACCTCGGCGACGTCGGGGAAGTTGAGGTCGACGACCTCGCAGACCACGTCATGGCGCTGCTGCAGCTCCTCGAGCACGGTCAGCCCACGCCGGCCGCGAGCTCGGCGCATCGGGTCACCGGAGTCGGCGACGCGCTGCAGCTCTTCGAGAACGAAGCCGGCGATGAGCAGGCGGCCGGGCAGAAACCCGGCCTTGGCGACGTCGACGATACGTCCGTCGATCAGCGCCGAGGTGTCGACAACCACCGGCGGGGCATCGAGTGGGACACCTTCGCCGACGGGAGGGTGATTGGTCGTCGGCGCAGCGCTCCCGCTGCGCAGCGCGCTGGCGAAGGCGTCGCGGCGCCGGGTGCCGACGCGCGCACCCGCCTGGACGAGCGCGACCGCCAAGCACAGCGAGACACCGGTACCCACGTAGAAGGGCAGAGGACCGAGCAACACTGCGACCAGCGCAGCGATCAGCAGGCCCGAGATGACGCCGGCGAGAGCTCCCATGATCTGCCCGGCCGGAGCCTCGTCGAGCAGCGCCTCGAGCCAGAGGTAGGGCGCGATGGTGAGCATCGGCGCCGCCAGGGCCAGCGCCGCGGCCCCGACTATGGCGCTGCCGGCCAGCACCACCGCCGTGACGGTTTGGCTGTTGGCGAAGATCCCAGGCGCGTTGGTGATCACGAAACCCGCGTAGAAGATGCCGACCACGACCCCGAGGATGGCGCCGAGGCCTCTGGAGGCGGCGCGAGCGCGGCGCAGTGCGATCGGCGAATGGCTGGTCATTGTCGCTCGATCTAAACACAGCAATCGGCGCGACGCCGCTGGCGTCACGCCTTCGCAACGGCCGTGCAGCGCCGATCGCGGAGAAGCTCATCGGTGGGTCAGCAATGCAAGGGCCGCGGAGACTGTGGCGACCCGCCGCACCCGCAGCCCCGG
>CATPBU010000280.1 GCA_955652455.1 Candidatus Dormiibacterota bacterium | reverse complement strand
TCAACTACACGGCTCCCAAAAACCCGCTTGGCCTGACGCTTCTGCAAGGCATCTACACGACCGGAAATTCGACAACAGTGCTCAGCGGCGCCTTGTGGTTCTTGGGCCTGAGCGTCCTGCTGCTTGCGGCGGCGGCACCCCTGGTGCGAATGCGCAGGTCGATTGGGGACCAACGGCAGCAGCTCAAGTGGATCGCATGGGCGGTGTTGTGCACGGTGATCGCGATCATTCCCTTCTCCTTTCTCGCCGGGTCCGTCTTGCCCGACTGGGCATTCGACATCCCGCTACTTCTTGGTTTTGGGGTTGCCCTGCCACTGGCGGCCGGCATCGCCATCTTCAAGTACCGGCTCTATGACATCGACATCGTCATCAGCCGCACCCTGGTGTACGGCTCACTGGCGGTGTTCATCACGGCGGTGTACGTGGGGATTGCGGTCGGCATCGGCGCAGCCATCGGTGGCGGTGGCAAACCGAATCTTGCCCTGTCGATCCTCGCCACGGCGATCGTTGCGGTGGGCTTCCAGCCGGTGCGTGAGCGTGTGCAGAAGATCGCCAACCGGCTGGTGTACGGCAAACGAGCCACGCCGTACGAGGTGCTGTCCCAGTTCTCCGAGCGCGTTGCTGAGTCCTATGCCACGGAGGCCGTCATGCCGCGGATGGCGCGGGTGCTTGCGGAGGGCACGGGCGCGCAGCGCGCCGATGTCTGGCTGCGCAGCGGGAACACGTGGCGCGACGCTGCGGTCTGGCCTGAAGACGCAGTTCTTGCGCATGCCGTCCCGACGATCGACGGGACGCTGCCCGCCATCGGTGGAGCAAGCAGGACTGTCGAAGTGCGCCATCAGGGAGATCTTCTCGGCGCGCTGAGCATCACCAAGCGCAGCGGTGAGCCTGTGACTCCGGTAGAGGAGAACCTCCTGTCTCATCTCGCCGCGCAGGCGGGACTGGTGCTCAAGAACGTCGGTCTGACCAGCGACCTGCAGGCGCGCCTCGAGGAGTTGCACGCCTCGCGACAGAGACTGGTCGCCGCGCAGGACGAGGAGCGCCGTCGCCTGGAACGCAATCTCCACGACGGCGCCCAGCAGCACCTGGTGGCCATCAAGGTGAAGCTGGGCCTGGCCGAGATGCTGTTTGGGCGTGACCCGGACAAGGCCAAGGGGACGCTCGAGCAGCTCAGGACAGACGCGGACGATGCGCTGGAGACGCTGCGCGACCTGGCTCGCGGGATCTACCCCCCGCTTCTCGCCGACAGCGGCCTTGGCGCCGCCCTTGAATCGCAAGCGCGCAAAGTGACGGTCCCGGTGAGCGTCGACGCCGAGGGTATCGGTCGCTACTCGCAGGACATCGAGGCCGCCGTGTACTTCTCGGTGCTCGAGGCACTGCAGAACGTGCAGAAATACGCAGGCGCCTCACATGTGCAGGTCCAGCTGCGCGAGCACGGCGGTGAGCTGCGCTTCCGCGTCGACGACGACGGCCGTGGCTTCGACGTCGCTGCGACCAAGAAGGGCTCCGGCCTGGTCAACATGGCGGACCGGCTCGACGCGCTCGGCGGTCAGCTGCAGGTCAGCTCGACGATCGGCGCCGGGACCTCGATCGAAGGCCGGGTAACAATCGCCGCCGTCGGAGCCTACGTTGCCGTGGCGCCGTTCGCGGCTGACCACGCCTCCACCAACCGCTCCGGGCTGAACTCCGACTTGGGGATGAAGCAGGCCGCCCCAACCTCCTCGGCCTGAGGTCCGTACTCGGCCGCCTCGTACGTGGAGAGCACCAGCACCACCACCGGTTTGGTCGCAACGTCCGCGAGGATCTGCCGTGTTGCCTCCAGCCCGCTGATGCCCGGCAGGTTCACATCCATGAGAACCAGGTTCGGGTGCAACTCGTGCGCCATGCGCACCGATGCTTCGCCGTCCTCGGCCTCGCCGACGACCTCGAAGCCATCGGTCAGCTCCACCACCGTGCGTGCCACGGCGCGAAACGGCTCCTGGTCGTCAACGATCAGAACGGAGACCGGCATATCCCACTGAGGATAAGGCCTCCTGTGCTCGCGCTCCAATGGTGCCTGCCCCCCGTCGATGGTGAGGCAGGCCGTCTCCTCACAGCGTCATCGGCTCGCCTATCCTCCGTCCGTGCCGATTCGGGTGGTCATCGCCGAGGACAACTATCTTCTCCGTGAAGGTCTGGCGCAGCTGCTCGCCGCCGCTGCTGAAATCGAGCTGGTCGCGTGCTGCAGTGATCTTCCCGAGCTGGAGCGTGCCATCGAGGACTTCAGCCCGGATGTTGTCATCACCGACATTCGCATGCCGCCGACCGGCACCGACGAGGGGCTGCGAGCGGCGGATCGGTTGCGAAAGGAGCGACCTGATGTCGGGGTGGTGGTACTGAGCTCGTTCGCCGAGCCCGAGTACGCCCTGGCGCTGCTGGAGAATGGCGCGTCGGGGCGTCTTTGTTACAGGCACTTCTCGATGAATGATGGGGTTGCGCTCTGGACTTGGCTGGTGTGTCTATTCCCAGCAAGGCGGATCCGGTGCTATTGCGGGTTGCCGTCGAGAAGCGTATGTGTGTACGGTCAGGAC
>CATPBU010000279.1 GCA_955652455.1 Candidatus Dormiibacterota bacterium | reverse complement strand
TGGTTCGTGTTCACTGAACTGATGCGGGTCTGGCCAGGCCTCACCGGTGGCGCAATCGCCGCCACGATTGCCGGTGCCGTGCAGTGCGTCGTCAATCAACTGCTACTGGCTTGCGTCATCCGACTTGCCTCACATGGACGGGCAAAACTGTGGGCCGTATTCAGGCGCTCGACAACGTCGTCTCTGCTTTACAACATCGGCTACGGGTGGGCGGCATTCGGTGCCGTCCTGCTGAATCGCGTGGGAGGCACCATCGGATTCACGACGACGCTTCTTCCAGTGATTCTGCTGCAAGGCTTCCTGCTCATGTTAGCCCGACGCATCAAGGCACAGGAGTTGGAGCGCGCGGAACACACCAAGGAACGCGAGGCCCTGCTTCAGCAGGCGATCGACGCCAGTGATGCCGAACGCAAGCGCATCGCCAGCGACCTGCACGACGGTGTTGTCCAAACCCTCGCCGGCCTTGCGTTCTCCCTGGCAGCGCACGGTTCGTCCACCGACGCCGACCCGCTGATGCTCGAGGCCGCCGGCACCCTGCGATCCTCCGTCACCGACCTGCGCACGTTGATGATCGAGATCGCACCGCCGGACCTTGCGGTCAACGGAGTTGACAGCGCCCTGCGCAAGCTACTCGAACCGCTGCCCGCGAAAGGGATCGAGGTGGAACTGGACGCAACCTCGGCAACGCACCTTCCAGCCGACAAGACCAGCCTCGTCTTCCGGGTTGCGCAGGAGGCCATTCGCAACGTCGTCAACCACAGCCAGGCGACCAAGGTGGTCACCACCCTGCGATATGCGGATGGCAGGGTCACACTGCAGGTCGAGGACAACGGCAAGGGATTCTCCGCGGCCGACCGTTCGCGACGGCGCGAGGAGGGACACGTTGGTCTGAGCCTGCTCAACAACGCCGTCGAAGCATCCAGCGGCACCCTCTCGCTGGAGAGTGAGCCCGGGCGAGGAACCTCCCTTATGCTGGAGTTGCCATGCTAGAGACCGACGCAGGCGTCATCCGCGTGCTCATCGCCGACGACCATCCGCTGATGCGCAAGGGTCTCGCCGACATTCTCGAGGGCGTCGACGGCATCCAGGTGGTCGGCGCGGCTGAGGATGGCGCCGCCGCGCTCGCCTTGGCACATGCGGTCAGGCCCGACATCGTTCTCATGGACATCTCGATGCCCGGCATGGACGGCATCGAGGCCACCGAGAGGCTCGTCGAGATGGACATCGGCGCGCGGGTGGTCATGCTCACGTCGTATTCCGAGCGAGAGAAGATCACGGAGGCCCTGGCAGCCGGAGCGGTCAGCTACCTCACCAAGGACTCACCCCCCGAAGCGGTGATCCGGGCGATCCGCTCGGCGGCATCAACGTCTGACCGCAGCCCCTCGGGCTGACCACGCCCATGCCCCCGGCCGAAGGGAAGGGTGGCCGCCGCGCAGCGCCGGGCCCTTCCACTCCCATGCGCGCCGCAGGCGGCCATCTCCTCCCCTTGACCGTCAGCGCCTCGCTGACAGCAACGCTGCCGGCCACCCGAACCTTGCGCGGCCAACCCAAAGGTAATTCTCAGCCAACCGACAGGGTGTCGGGTGCAAGATATCCTTCAGTTCCAAGGAGGCGACACCCGTGACGCGGCAGTGGTTGCGACCGATGGTAGTGGCGGTCTCGCTGGCCGTCGTGCTCGGAGCAGCATCCATCTGGTTCGCGGCACCTGTGTCAGCCGCCTCAGGAGACCCCGGTTCCGTCGCCGCAGCCACTCGGACGTGTGATTCCAGCTCCGACATGCCGACATCCACGGTGAATCCCCTGAACGGCACCACCGCCTGTACGGCGGGGCCGACACGTGTTGAGCAGAGCTACGAGGCGGCAATTGCGGCAGCCGGTCTGCTCGCCCTCGGCGGTGCAACGCTCATCTACCACCGGCGCCATCCACGCGGCCCACGCGGCCTCGGACCTCGAGCACCGCAGGGCTGAGCCAGCCGGCCCACGAGCCGCCCCTGGTTGTCCGGTCTCCGCGCCCGCGAGCGCCACCACTCCGTTCGCCCCGCCGCTGTCGCAGGCGTCTCCTCGACTCGATCCGCGCTGTCATGAAAGCGCAAGGTGGCGCCGAGAGCATCCCTGCCGTGCAGTTGCGAACGCAGCCCCCGTCGCTGCTCCGTCGCAACCGCGTGCGCCTGTTGCTGGTGGTGTCGCTTCTCTCCAGCGGTTTGCTCAGCATGCGTGGCGGTGTCGTCCAGGCGCAGACGCCGTCGGCTCCTCAGGTCGGCTTCACCTTCCGCCCATACACCGCCGCAGCCCTGGGTCTCGATCCCAAGGCCGCGCTGACCACGCTACTGACAGATATCCGGCCGGACGTGGTGCGACTGCCGGTCTACTGGTCAGACGTCGCCCCGTCCCCGACGATCCTGGACTTCGCGGCGCCGGATGACCTGGTCGCCACCGTCGCCGAGTACGACGCCCATACAACGTCGAGGCGCGCCACCATCGTGCTCGTCGTCGGCATGCGCAACGTGGGCGCGCCGGAGCTGTACGCGCCCGTGTGGGCGCTCGATGCAGTGGGCGGCAAGTACGCCTCCCAGCTCGCCGCGCTCCCCGGCTTCGACGCCTATGTCGACGCCACGGTGCGTCACTACGCCGCCAACCCGCTGCTGCAGCGATGGCAGGTGGAAAATGAACCGCTCGACAACAGCGTGCCCGCCTCCGAGGGTGTCACCTCGCGCAGCGTCGCAGAGATCACCGCGGAGATTGCCGAGGTGCGCAGCCTCGACTCGGGACACCCGGTGATGACGACGACCTTCACATCCTCGGTGCTCGACCTCGACCAGGAGGAGATCGCCCAGGCCGATAGCGATATAACGCCTCCGGCCGGCCCGCAGCCGGGCGGGCATCCCGAGGAGTCGCTGGCGTTGGGCAACACGCTCGGCCTGGACCTGTACGTGGTCTATGTGGGGGTGGACCTCACCGATGCCGACGCGGCCACGCGCATCATCTGGAAACGCAACGGCCTCGGCTTCTGGGTGCAGCGGGCGGCGCAGCGTAACAAGAACGTCTGGATCGCGGAGATGCAGGCGGCGCCGTGGCAGAACGTCAACGGATTCACCACCGACGAGCTCGTGATGAGCGCGCACGAGTATCGCGGCCAGGGTGAGTCGACGGTGCTGCTGTGGGGCGTGGAGCAATGGCTTACCTCGCCCGCATGGCTGGCGGCAGGGAAAGAGGCGGTGGCGGTGCTGCGCTCCTGACCTGGACGCCGGTCGGCGACGGCTGGGTCAGGCGCCAGGCGTCTGCGCGCTTTGGTGTGCCTTCTTGGCCGCCTCGCGCCGCGCCGCCTTGGCGGTGGAGGGGGCCTTCGGTTTCTTCTGCTGCTTCTTGGGTGCGCCTCGCGTCTTCTCGGTCGCCATGCCCGCCTGCCTCCGTCGTGGTTGCCATTCCCGCCGCGCACGCTACACCACGCGACGGATTTGATGTGAACGACGGGGACTAGCAGCGGTGGAGCCCCACCTTGCCGACCGCGCCCACCAGCCCGCTGCAATCGACGCACCGAAAACAGGCGACGCATCCGGTGCAGCGCAGACACGCCACACAAGCGACGCAACCGCGCAACGCTATGGACAAAACGCTCAACACAGACCCAGTGACACCTGCGCAGAGCAGCGTGAGAGCACTGGTTGCGGTGGCGACACTGGCCGCGGTGCCGGCGCTGCCGGCGGTGGCGACGCTGTCCTCCAACTCAGGCACCCGCCGTTCCCAACGCCCGGGCGACCAGCTGGCTGATCGTGGCCACCGCGCGCGGTGGCACTGTGCAGCGA
>CATPBU010000278.1 GCA_955652455.1 Candidatus Dormiibacterota bacterium | reverse complement strand
CGTCGGCCACGGGGCCGAGGTGGGTGCGGAACATCAGGTTGAACTGGCGAGCCTCAGTGAGCGCACCGCCGCACTCCGGGCAGCCCGGCGCGTCTTGCGGCTTGCCGTGCTCGCGCCGCAGCTCGCCGAGCTGGTCGGCGCGCCAGCGCTTGCGGCATGTCCCGGTGCAGTCCACCAATGGATCGGTGAACGTGGCGACGTGGCCGCTGGCCACCCACACCTGTGGGTTCATGATGATCGACGTCTCGATCGGGTCGATGTCGTCGCGCTCGTCCACCATCGCCCGCCACCAGATGTTGCGGACGTTGCGGCGCATCCGTGCCCCCAGCGGCCCGTAGTCGTACAGGGCGTTGATGCCGCCGTAGATCTCGCTGGACCCGAAGAAGAACCCGCGCTGCTTGCCGAGCGACACAAGCTTCTCGAGGAGGTCGGGCGTGACGGGATCCGGATCAGGCATCGGCGCCGAGTGTACCGGCCGTCGCGCGAGCGTCGACGCGGATGCCCTGTTGGGCGGTTATGGCGACCCGCTGAAGTGCGTCACCGTGATCGAATAGTCGAGGGAGGGTGGGTCGCTCAGCCCGTATGGCGCCGCGGCCACGTCGGTGGTGTAGGGGCCGAACATACATTGGGCCCCCGGCGGACGCGGGGGTCAGCGGCGCTCGATGGCGCGCAGCACCGAGAGCGAGCGCAACTGGCGGTCGAGGTGCTGAGCCAATTCCCGTTCGGCGACGGCTTCGAGAGTAGCCAATGACACTTCATCAATGCGGAGGCGGCGATAGAGGTCGCGATCGCCGGTGGCTGCGACGCGGAGAACCTTGATGACCCGCACCGAGCACTCCACCGACCCCGGGTCGGAGCCGGCACACCGCGTGCACAGCAGACCACCTGCGGCGGCGCTGAACCATGCGCTCGTCTCGGCAAGGCGGGTGCCGCACGATGCGCACTCGTAGAGTTGGGGCGCGTAGCCGAGGCGGTCGATCATTCGGCGGGTCAGCCACACCAGCGCGCCGCGAGGATCGCGCTCGTGATCAGTGCAGTCATGGAGCGCCTCGACGACGAGGTCGAACGTCTCCTCGTCAGGGTGATGGCTCTCGAGCACGCGGTCGGTGAGCTCGGCGCAGACCGAGGCGCACGCGGCGCGGCGCGCGTCGGCGAGCGGTGCCGCTGCCCCCACTGTCTCCGCTTGGATGAGGACATCGAGCTCACCGCGACCGCGGGCGAGTTGCATGCGGCTACGCGCGAAGAGGTCGGTATGAGCGGCGAGACGGCTTCCCGACTTGCGGACGCCGCGGACGATCACCCCGATCTTGCCATGTTCACGGGTCAGCACCGTGAGGATGCGGTCGGCCTCGCCGTAGTCGACACGGCGCAGGATCACACCCTCGGTCATGTAGGTCGGCATGCTGTCAGAGTGGGCTTTGGACGGCGATTTCGGTCCTGGGAGAGGGGCTCGCCGAGTCAGCGGCACTAGCCGGCGTCGCCGTGTTCCTCGTCGACCGCGGTGGGCCCGGCGCCGTTGGCGTCGCGCAGGAAGGGATGTGGTGATGTGATCCTGACCAGTTGGATGCTCTGGCGCCGCACCTGCTCGACGGTCAGCGTCGCCTCGCCGAGTTGGAGCGTGGCACCTACCGACGGGATCTCGCCGAGACGCTCGTACACCAGGCCGCCGATCGAATCCGACTCGGTCTCGCCGACATCGAGGTGAAGCAGGTCCTTGATGTCGTCGACGGGGAAGCGGGCATGGAGGAGCACCTCGCACTCGTTAAGGAACTGAACCTCCTCCTGCTCGGCGACGTCGTACTCGTCGCGGATCGGTCCGACAATCTCCTCGATAAGGTCCTCGAAGGTGACGATGCCGGCCGTGCCGCCGTGCTCCTCGACCACCACCGCCATGTGCACTTTGCGTTGCTGCATCTCCTTGAGCAGCTCACCGACGTGCTTCACCTCCGGCGTGAAGTACGGCTCGCGCATCAACGTGGTCACGCTGGAGTCGCCACCACTGAGGGCGCCGGCACGCAGGAGATCTTTGGCGTACACCACACCGACGATGTTGTCCATGGACTCCTCGTACACGGGGATGCGCGAGTGCCCGTGCTCGACAACGAGGTCGATGAGCTCAGTGACGGTGCCGGGGGATTCGATGGCGATCACGTCGATGCGCGGCACCATCACCTCGCGCACAGTCTTGTCGGTCATCTCGAGGATGCCGTGGATCATCTCCTGCTCGCCGTACTCCACCACCCCCTGCTGCTGCCCGAGGGAGACCATGAGCTTGAGTTCCTCCTCGGTGACGAACGGGCCGACCACGTTGCGTCCTCGCGTCGCGGCTGTCAGCAGAGAGTTGCTGACCAGCGTGAGGAGTCCTACCAGCGGGCGTAGAGCAACAGTCAGGGCCGCCACCGGGCGAGCCAGCGCCAGCGCCATGCGCTCATTGAATCGGAGCGCGAGCGATTTCGGTGCGATCTCGCAAAACACCAGAACAATCGCCGAGAGGATCGCAGTGCCGGCGGCCTCCGGGAACGATCGGTAGGTGTCCGAGATGATCAGGGTGGCAGCGGTCGAGGCGACGATCACCGCAACAGTGTTGACGGTGAGAATGGTCGACAGGTACGCGTTGGGGTCGTTGTGGAGGCGTACCACCACCACGGCGCGGCTGTCGCCCTCCTCCGCCAAGGACCGCATGCGAATCCGGCTCACGGATGTGAGAGCGGTCTCCGACGCGGCAGCAAAAGCCGCGAGGATGAAGGCAACGATCAACACGACGATGAGCGCGCTCATCGCAGGCGCTGACCGCCGACGCCCTCAGGGCGCGGCGCTGACGGTGTCCTCACCTGAACAGCTCGCTGACGCTGCGTCCCTCGTGGACGCGCACGATCGCCTCCGCGATCAAGGGGGCGACGCTCAGCACGCGCAGGCGCGGATGATCGTCGAAACTGCGTGCACCGTCGTGGAGGGGGATGGTGTCGGTGATGCAAACCTCATCGATGGGTGCCTCATGCAGACGCGCGAGCGCGCCGTCGCTGAGCACGCCGTGCGTCGCCACCACGTCGACGCCGGTGGCGCCCTTGGCGCGCAGGGCCACCGCTGCGTTGGCGAGGGTAGAGCCGGTGCTGATCAGGTCGTCGACGATGATGCAGTGCAACCCATCGACGTCACCGATGACGTGGATCACCTCGGTCTGGTCGTCGCGCGGTCGGCGCTTGTCGATGATCGCGATCGGAGCGTCGAGGATGCGCCCGAGGCGGCGCGCACGGAGAGCTCCGCCCGTGTCGGGTGACACGACCACGACGTTGTGGCCGTGTCGCTCACGCACCCGACGAGCGAGGATCTTGGTGGCCGTCAGCGCGTCCACTGGAATGTCGAAGAAACCCTGGATAGCGTCGGCGTGGAGATCTACGGCGATGACGCGATTGGCACCGGCAAGCTCGATGATGTTGGCCATCAGCTTGGCGCTGATAGGGTCGCGCGGCTGAGTCTTCTTCTCCTTGCGCTGATAGCCGTAGTACGGGATCACCGCCGTGATCCGCGAAGCCGAGGCGCGGCGCAGCGCGTCGAGGATGACGAACAGCTGGATGAGGTTGTCGCTGACCGGTTGACAGGTTGGCTGGATGAGGAAAAGGTCGCGTCCGCGGACGGATTCGGCAATCTTGACGTCGAACTCGCCGTCGGCGAACCTGGTGATCTCCATGCCAGCCAACGGCATGTCGATCTCGCGCGCGATCTTCTCGCTCAGGTCCGGGTTGCCCGTGCCACTGAGCAGCATGAGCTCGCCGAACTGATATGGCTCGGTCACGCCGGTTCCTTGACATGGCCAGCTCGACGGCGCGCCATCCATCCCTCGATGTTCCGCTGCCGGTCTCGCCCGACTGCAAGTGCACCCTCGGGTACATCCTCGTTGACGGTCGAGCCGGCGGCGATGTAGGCGTCGCGATGGATCGTCAGCGGCGCGACCAGCGTGGTGTTGGAACCGATGAACACGCCGTCCTCGATGACGGTACGGTGTTTATCAACGCCGTCGAAGTTGCATGTCACTGTCCCGGCGCCCACGTTCACATCGTGACCCACGTCGCTGTCGAGGACGCAGGAGAAATGGTTGATGCGGGTGCGGGCGCCGACCGTGCTGTTCTTCACCTCCGCATGAGTCCCCAACGTCACTCCAGCTGCGAGTACGCTCCCTGGACGCACTCGGTTGAACGAGCCGATGGTGACATCGTCGCCGAGCTGGCTGGACTCGATGTACGAGGATCCAACGACGACACGGTCGCCGGCCGTCACGTCGGTGAGCTGGGCCATCGGACCGATCTCGCAGTCCTTGCCGAGGACGGTCGCTCCCCTCAGCAGGGACAAAGGCCGGATCACTGAATCACGCCCGACCTGCACGGTTGCGTCGACGTAGGTCGTGCCCGGGTCCTCGACCGTCACCCCGGCGGCCATGAGCGCCTCGAGGATCCTTGCGCGGATCACCGCCTCGGCGACGGCGAGCTGCGATCGGTCGTTGATGCCGAGCGCCTCCTGCGCGTCGGTGAGCAGCATCGCCTCAACGTGACCACCGAGCAGCGGTAGGACGTCAGGGAGATAGAACTCCCCCTGTGAGTTGTCGTTGGTGATGCGTGCCAGCGCCGGCCAGAGGCGGGCACCGTTGAAAACGTATATACCGGCGCCCACCTCCGGCGGTGCGTATGCACCCGGCGCCAGGTCACGCTCCTCAACAGTGCGAACGACGCGACCGGTTTCCGGGTCGCGGTAAACGCGGCCCAGCCCACGCGGATTGGCCGGCATGGCGGTGAGCAGAGTTGCCGCCGCGCGGCTGCGACGGTGATGGTCAATCAGCTGGCCGAGGGTCTGCGGCCGGACCAGGGGCACGTCGCCCGAGAGTACGAGCACCTCTCCGG
>CATPBU010000277.1 GCA_955652455.1 Candidatus Dormiibacterota bacterium | reverse complement strand
TCTCATACGTGGGCTGGCTTCGCCGCCAGCCGCCATGTTGAACGCACCAAATGAGTTTCGGTCCACACTGGCGCTTTCTAGGGTCGGCGCCACAGTCGCCGGCACTCGCCGGAGCCGGGCGCTCGGGTTGCTCTCGTTCTATGTATGGTGGACGGCGATGTTGGGTCGTTCAGTCGGGAGCTAGCACGATCTACGTGGCCATCACTCCGCTGTCTGTAGCCGGCGTCCCGTCGAAGCCGCGCTCGCTGCTGTTTGTCGCCGCTCATCCCGACGACGACATGTTCTGCATCGGAGGGAGTCTGGCGTGCCGACCTTTCACGAGCAGCTCTTAGATCTCACCATTCCAACCGGAGGTCGCGGATAGGCTCCTACAGCCACCACGGATGCGGTTCCACGCTGATCTCACGCCGCCCGCAGCATGTGGCCGATCCACCGCGGGCCCGCGCAACGAGCCGGCTACCGCCTCTGACCACGCACGCAAACCACGCGTTGGCCTACCGGGGCTCGAAGCTCGACCACAGGGAGCGCTCCCTGTGATCGAGAATTTTCACCACCTCGCCGAGGATGAGCCGACGGTAGTGTTCGGACGCCAGATGAGCCTCGAAGCCAGCCTCGTCGACGAACTGCTCATAGATGAAGTACACGCCCGCGCCGTCGATTGCGCGATGGGGCTCGTACGTCAAGCAGCCCGGTTCGGTGCGGGTGAGCGCAATCATCTCGGCGAGGATTGCCTCGACGCGGGCCTCGGCACCAGGGTGGGCGTGCCAGGTGACGGCGACGGCGAACGTCATCACGGCGCTCCTAGCGGGTGGTGGAGACCTGGTAACCGGCCGCAACCTCGACGACCCGCCCCTCGCGTGCCGACCGCGCGATTGCGTCGGTGAGCTGGACGCTGCGCAGGCCGTCCTCTCCCGACGGGCTGGGATCGCGATCGTTGACGACAGCGTCGCTGTACGCGGCCAGCAGGCGCCGGTAGCAGTCCGCGCTGGCGTAATGGGTCGATCGCTCGCCCTCCTCGGTGACGACGCGGAGGTCGCCCTCCGTCTCCGGGCGGGTGAGTCCCTGGCCGTCGAGGCGTCCTCTGTCGCCGTACACAACGATTTCGTTGAGCGGCCGGAAGGACGACTGGTTACCGTTGGCGTAGGCGAGTGCGCCGCCGTCGAAGCGGAGCAGCACCATGGGTAACACCTCCATGGCGTGCTCGCGTCCGACGTCGAACAGAGCGCTGACCTCGGTCACCTCCTGGCCGAGAAGGAATCGGAGCAGGTCGTACATGTGCACCGCGATGTTGTTGACGCTACCCAGCCCGGCGACGGTGAGGTCGGTGCGCCAGCCGGCGGGACGACGGGTGCCCGGGCTGGCGTCGACCTGCGCATGGCTCACCCGTCCCAGCTCGCCAGACTGGATGACGCGCCGTGCCTCTTCGAAGCAGGCGTGGAAGCGCGACTGGAAGTTCATGCCGATCTTGACTCCGGCCGCCGAGCAGGCTCGCAGCGCACGCTCAGCCTCGGCCGCGTTCAGCCCCAGCGGCTTGTCGCAGAGGGCGTTCTTGCCGGCCTTCGCGGCCGCCACCACTTGGTCCGTGTGCAGCGCATTGGGGGTGGTGATCAGGACGACGTCTACGTCGGGTCGCGCGAGCAACTCGTCGTAGTCGGTGCCCGACCACTGCGCTCCGTGCTTCTCGGCGAAGGCGCGGCCCTTGTCGGGGTCGCGAGCCACGACTGCGACCAGCTCACTGTTCGGATCGGCGGCGATGGCAGGGGCCATCTCTCTGTCGGCTATACCGCCTGGCCCGACGATTCCCCAACCAAGTGTCATGGTGTCTCCTTGTTCGTGCGCGTCGGGCACATCAGGAACGGCGGTGGAGACCCTCCCGTTTGAGGGCCTCCACTATCCGGACTACAGGACGGCCCTGTCCAGGGGCCCTCCGTCAACCGCTGCCGTTCTCCTTGGTGATGACGGTCTGGATGTCGGTCCCCTGCAGCGTTTCCAGGGTTGCGAAGGTGCCGGCCGCGTCCCCTGTCGCCTGGACTACGTCCCACGCCCCCGTCACGTTGTGGTACTTGTCGAAGTCCATCGGACCGCTGGCGCCCGCGTAGTCAATCTTGGTGCCGGCCTTGATCATCGCCACAGCCTGCTTGTAGTCGCCGACCTGTGTGCCCGCCGGGTTGGAGACGGCGGTGATGTCATTGACCCAGACATTGGGATCGGACGAACCTGCTTTGGTCATCGCCAGCGCGAAGTCGATGACGCAGTCGTAGGCGTACGACGACGCCGCCAGCGGCTGATGGCCGTTCACCTGCTGATAGACGTTGGTGAAGATCTGGCCGCTGGACGTCAGCGCATTGCTGCCCTGCACCGAGATGAAGTGATCGTGCGCCACCTTGGTGTTGATCGCCGTCACGAAGTCACTGCCGGCAGTGAGATCCGTCCCGATGAACGGAATCGCCAGGTGGTTGATCTCGTTGAAGTTGGCCACCGCCACCGATCCCGTGTTCGGC
Source organism: Candidatus Dormiibacterota bacterium (assembly GCA_955652455.1). The sequence goes on along the minus strand of CATPBU010000277.1, from coordinate 2,881 downwards.
TCCATCTGCGTGAGGATGACATCGGGATGGAGGTTGACCACCTGCTGCACCTCGGAGAGGTACGACGGCTGCCCCACGCTGACAGTGACGGTGCCGGCGATGGTGCCGCCGAGTGCCTTGAAGGCCTTTTGGATGATCGGGATCAGCGTCTCGGTGGACGCCGAGTTCGAGACGAATAGCGCGGCGTTCCGGTAGCCCTTCTTGTACGCCTCGAGCGCCATGGCCACACCGAGCTCGGAGTCCGACGCGTTGCAGCGCCACAGCCACTTGTCGCTGTTGTTGTCGTACTGCACCGAACCGCCGTTCCAGCCATCGACGATGTGGTTGCGATCGAAGATCGGTTGCACAGCCTTGATCTCGAGGGTGATGGGCCCGATCAACGCCACCGGGTTGCCAGACGGGATCTCCTTGTTGAGGGCCGGTACGGCGTCCGCCGGATCACCGACGGTGTCGACCTGATCCATCGTCAGGCTGCGGCCGAGGATCCCCCCGTTGTCGTTGATGTACTTGGCGGCCGCCTTGGCTCCTTCGAGGATGGGGATGCCCTGCGACGCCGCCGAGCCTGTCAGGGGACCGATCATGGCCATGGTGATCGGCCCGGACCCGCCGCTGCTGCTGCTCGAGCCCGGCGATCCGGATCCGCAGGCGGCGACGGCAAGAACGCCGGAGACCACTGCGGACCTGATCACGAGCGTTCGTCGACTCGCGTTGGTCAGGGATTTCACTGAGTCAAACCTCCTTGCCGATATAGAGATTGACGACCTCGGGGTCGTCAAGCAACTGCCGTCCCGTGCCCCCGAGGGCGTTACGACCGAGGACCATCACATACGCCCAGTCCGCGTGGGTGAGCGTGCGCCGCGTGTTCTGCTCCACGACGACCACTGCCACGTTGAGCTGCCGGACCTTGAGCATCTGCTCCCAGACCCTGTCGATGAACTTGGGCGCCAGCCCCGCGGTGGGCTCGTCAAGCAACAGCACCTGTGGATCGAGCATCAGCCCGCGAGCAATCGCCAGCATGGTCCGCTGCCCGCCGCTGAGTGTGCGGGCCTGGCGCTTCAGCGCCGGTTGAAGGTCGGGGAACATCTCGCACAGCTCCGCCACCTTCTCCTTGATCCCGTGACGGCGCGTGTACGCCCCCATCTCGAGGTTTTCGAGCACTGTCAGCGTCGGAAAGACGTTGGCGACCTGAGGCACGTACGAGATGCCCCGCCTGACGAGCATCTGCGCGGGCACTCCGGTGACGTTGCTGTCGTTGAGCAGGATGCGGCCGCTGGTGGGCTTGATCAGGCCGGCGACGACTTTGATGAACGTCGACTTGCCTGCGCCATTCGGCCCCACCAGCGCTGTGAGCATGCCGCGCGACGCATGCAGTGAGACGTCGCTGATGATGGGCGCCCCCCCGTACCCGGCGGTGACTGCCTGCACGTCGAGGATGGCAGTGTCAGGTGGCGCGAGCACCTCAAGCACTCTCCGCGACCTCGCCCAGGTAGGCGTCGATGACGGCCCGGTCGCTCCGCAGATGCTCCATCGATCCTTCGCCGATGGTGCTGCCGAGCGCCATCACGAACACGTTGCTGCAGGCGCGCGCGATCCAGGAGAGGTTGTGCTCGACGACCAGGCAGGTGATGTTGCGATCACCGAGGTGGCGCACGGCGTCGAGCATGGCGCTGTGCAGCACCGGGTTGACGCCGGCCAGCGGTTCGTCGAGGATGACCAAGCGCGCGCCGGAGATGACCACGCGGGCGAATTCGAGGAGACGCTTCTGCCCACCGCTGAGCGTGCCGGCGAGGTCGTCGGTGAGCTTGGTCAGGCCGAAGAGATCGAGCAACTGCCTCGCCTGGGCTCGGTTGGCGGCGTCGAACGCCGCCAGCTTTCGCCGCGTGGCAAAGGCGCGCCACATGGTGTCCATGCCTTGCTGCGGCGCGGCGGCGAGCATGTTGTCCATGACGGTGAGGTTCTTCCATTCCCTGGCCGTCTGAAATGTCCGCACCATGCCGGCACCGGCGACGCGATGCGCATTCCAGCCCTGGATCTCCCGCCCGTCGAAGATGACGGTTCCCGCGTCAGGTGGCCGGAATCCCGAGATAAGGTCGATGGCCGTGCTCTTGCCGGCGCCGTTGGGTCCCACCAGCCCAACCACTGTGTTGGGCATCACCGTGAGGCTGCAGTCGACCACCGCCTGCACCCCGCCAAAGCTCTTGGCGAGGCCGCGCACCTCAAGGAGAGGGGTCGCCGGGCTAGCCATCGCCGGGGGCAACGGCACCAGCTGGGGCTGGCATGGCGCGGTGCTTGCGGCGCAGGTCGCGAGGTCTGTGCTCGGGAAGCAATCCCTGGGGACGGAAGCGGAGCACGAGGAGGATCAGCAGGCCGCTGACCATGCCGCGAATCGCGGGGAAGAGATCGGGATGTCCGGGCACATTGGGCAGGAAGCGCGTGCCCTCGGGAACGAGGATGAGCACCACGACGGCCCCGATGAGCACACCGCGCTGGTTCGCCGAACCGCCAAGGAAGATCGCCGAATAGAGGATGAACACCTCGATGGTGTTCCACGTCGCCGGGTTCCACGCGGTGAGATACGTCGCGAACAGGAAGCCACCGAGGCCCGCCACCGCACCGCCCAGCACGTAGGCGGTGAGCTTGGCCTTGAACACATTGCGGCCGAATGCGGCGGCGGCGATCTCGTCCTCTCGAACGGCGCGCAGCCCGAGCCCCCATGGGCTGCGGTAAAGCAGCTCGAGCACTGTGTACACGACCGCCAGGGCCACCAGGAGGATGATGAGAAACACCAGCGGATACGAGAAGGCATCGAACTGGTCCGAGAAGGGAGAGGGAATGCTGGACAGACCGTTGAATCCGTTGAACAGGTTCGCCTCCTGGGTGA
>CATPBU010000276.1 GCA_955652455.1 Candidatus Dormiibacterota bacterium | reverse complement strand
GGGTGCCCCCAAGATCCGTGCGATGGAGATCATCGCCGCGCTCGAGCCCCACGGTCGCGGCCCCTACGCCGGCGCGGTGGGCTACATTGGCAGTGGAGGCGTGCTCGACACCGCCATCGCGCTCCGCACCGTGTTGGTCGCCGGAGGACGCGCATACCTCCATGCGGCGGCGGGGATCGTCGCCGACTCAGTCCCGGCAGAGGAGGCGGGCGAGATCGACAACAAGCTTCTCGCAGCGCTCTTGGCCGTGCGCCGGGTCGAGGCGGGGTGAACAACCTCGGCCGCGGCGACCTTGACGGACGCGTGCTCGTCGTCGACAACTACGACTCGTTCACGTACAACCTGGTGCAGTACCTCGGCGAGCTCGGTGCCGCCACTACCGTGATTCGCAATGACACGGCGTCGGCCGCCGACGTCATCGCGTCGCGACCATCGGCGATCGTGTTGTCGCCGGGACCCGGCCGGCCGGAGGACGCCGGCATCTGTGTTGAGCTGGTGGGCGTGGCCGCCAACTCCCGCATCCCGCTGCTCGGTGTCTGCCTGGGTCACCAGGCCATCGCGGTCGCCTATGGCGGTCGCGTCGTCAATGCGCGCGTCCTGATGCACGGTAAGTGCAGCGACATCTTCCACGAGGGCACGGGAGTCTTCGCACGGCTGCCGTCCCCACTGCGCGCCACGCGCTACCACTCGCTGGTGGCTGAGCGAGCTACGCTCCCGCCAACCCTCGAGGTCACCGCATGGACCGACGATGGCACGGTCATGGGCCTGAGGCACGGCGAGCATGCCATCGAGGGCGTGCAGTTCCACCCCGAGTCGATCGGAACGCCGCACGGTCGCGCGATGCTCGCCAACTTCCTGGCGGCGGTGCGGGTGGCCGCGGTCGCCGGTGCCGCGCCGTGAACCACCTCGGCGCCCTCGCGCCGATCATCGCCCGCAAGCGCGTCGAGGCTGCGTCCATCAACTGCGGTCGCGCCGCCATGTACGCCCACGCCGCCAACCTCGAACACGCGCCCGCGATCGAACGCATCCTCGCCGGCGGGACGGTGATCGCCGAGCTCAAGCGACGCTCGCCCAGCGGTGGGGTGTTGCGCGCCGGGCTCGACCCGGCCGCTCTGGCCACATCGTACGAGGCGGCCGGCGCGGCGGCGGTGTCGGTGCTCACCGATGGGCCCGACTTCGGTGGCTCTCTCGACGATCTCCGCGCTGTGCGCGCCGCGGTAGAGCTCCCCGTTCTCCGCAAAGACTTCGTGGTCTCGCCGGTGCAGGTCGCCGAGGCCCGTGTAGCCGGCGCGGACTGGGTGTTGCTGATCGCCGCAGTCCTCGGAGGTGACACGCTCGAGGAGGCTCTCGATGCAGCGCGCCGTTGCGGCGCGGGCGCGCTTGTCGAGGTGCACACCGGCGATGATCTGGACCGCGCAGTCGCGGCCGGCGCCGTGTGCATCGGCATCAACAACCGCGATCTGACCACCCTGTCGACCGACCTTGGCACGTTCGCCCGTCTGCGCGGGCGAGTTCCTGTGGGCGTCGTCACCGTCGCCGAGTCGGGCGTGCGCGACGTGGTCGATGTCGCACGGTTGGTGGGCGAGGGCGCCGACGCGGTGCTGGTCGGTGAAGCACTGATGCGCCACCCCGACCCGTCAGCGCTGCTCGCCGACCTGGTCGGGGCGGCGGCGTCGACTGCGGCGGCCGCGCGGAGACACGCGTGATCGTCAAGGTATGCGGTGTGCGCACGCCCGAGATCGCCGAGGTCGCTGTCGAGGCCGGAGCTGACTGGCTCGGCCTCGTGCTGGTCAGTGACAGTCCGCGCTATGTCGACGACGCAGCGGCGCGCGCTGTGTGTCGCCAGGTTCGCGGCCGAGCCGGCCTCATCGGTGTCATGGTCGGTCCGTCCGCGTCGGACTGCGACGAGGTCGCCCAGCGCTATGGGCTCGCCGCCGTGCAGGTGCACGGTGACGCTGCTCTGTCGCTGGCGTGGGAGGCGTCGGTGCCGATCATCCGCGGCATCAATGTCCGCGATCCCCGGGCGGCGTTCGTCGACGGCTGGTGGCCCGACTGCCTGGTGCTGCTCGACTCGGCTCCGCAGGAGGATGACGATCTTCCCGGTGGCACTGGGCTGCGCGTCGACGAGGCCGCCGCCACCGCACTGGCGCGGCATCGCGCGGTGATTCTCGCCGGCGGGCTCACCCCCGCGAACGTCGCGGCTGCCGTCGAGACAGTGCGGCCCTACGGCGTCGATGCGTCGAGCGGGCTCGAGTCGGCGCCCGGTGTCAAGAACACCCAGCTGGTGGCGGCATTCGTCCAGGCGGCTCGCAACTCCGCTGCTGCGGCGGTGTCGGGAACATGATGGTGGGCGACCCACCCGGACGCTTCGGCCCATACGGTGGCGCCTACGTGCCCGAGACGGTCATGCCCGCGCTCGCCCAGCTGGTCGGCGCCATGGAGGACGCCGCCCTGGATGCAGGGTTCCAGGAGGAGCTGCGGGCCCTGTTGCACGACTGCGCCGGGCGGCCGACGCCGATCACCCACGCTTCGCGGCTCAGCGCCGCCGGCGGCGGGGCGCAGATCTGGC
>CATPBU010000275.1 GCA_955652455.1 Candidatus Dormiibacterota bacterium | reverse complement strand
GGTGCCGGGTACGCGTGCGCGGGTTGGCCGATCTGCGGCAACGGCTTCCAGCTCTCGGCCGGCCAGCTCGCCGATGTCAACCTCCTGCATCGGTTCGTCGCTGGTGTCGTGGTGCTCCTTCTCGGCTATTCGATGATGAAGCTGCGCCGTGCCCGTGTCGACGATCGGGCGCTGCGGCGGGCCACGCTCGCTGTCGCGCTGCTCGTCGTCGCGCAGGTCGCCGCCGGCGCGCTGGTGGTTGACCTCCGCCTGCCGGCCGCCGTGCGGGCGCTGCACCTCGCGCTGGCCAGCGGGCTGTGGGCCTGCGTCGTTGTCACCGCCGTGCTCGCTCGGGGCATCCCACGCGGCGAGGCCACCAGCGCGGCGCGGCTCGACAGCACCGTGCGCGTCGGAGCCGCGGCGTCATGAGTGTGGCGGTCGGCATCGACACCGCAGCGCTCGCTCCCAGCTCGCGACTGGCCCGGACGCTGCGCGATTACGTCGCGCTGACCAAGCCTCGGGTGGTCATGCTGCTCGAGGTCACCACCGTGTTCGCGATGGTGATGGCAGCACGCGGTTGGCCGGGGTGGCGACTCACCGCCGCCACCGTGGTGGGCGGGTGGCTCGCCGCCGGCGGCGCCCACGCGATCAATTGCTGGTTCGATCGCGACATCGACGCCAGCATGGGCCGTACCCGGGCGCGGCCGATCCCGGCGGGTCGGATCGACCCCGTCAACGCGCTCCTCTTCGGCACCGCGCTCGGTGTCTCAAGCTTCGTCCTGCTGGCCGCCGAGGTGAACCTCCTGGCGGCGTGGCTGGCGCTCTCCGGCCTGCTGTTCTACGTATTCGTCTACACGATGTGGTTGAAGCGCAGCTCGGTGCAGAACATCGTCGTCGGCGGGGCGGCGGGCGCCATCCCGCCCCTGGTCGGCTGGGCCGCCGTCCAAGGCAGGCTGACGCTGACCGCGTTGTTCCTGTTCGCCGTGATCTTCTACTGGACCCCGCCGCATTTCTGGGCGCTGTCACTGCTGATTCGTCGCGACTACGCCGGGGCGTCCGTCCCGATGCTGCCGGTCGTTGTCGGCGAGGCCGAGACGCGGCGCCAGATCCTGCTCTACAGCGCTGTGCTCGTGTTGGTGACCTTCCTGCCGATGATGGTTCACCTGTTCGGCCCCGTATACGCCGTCGGCGCCGGCGTACTCGACGCCACGTTCCTGGCCGTCACCGGCATGGCTGTAGTCAGTCCCACCGCGCGCGCCGCTCGGCGGGTCTTCTACTATTCGATGCTGTACTTGGCGCTGCTCTTCGCGGTCATGGCCGTGGACCGCGTGATCGGCTGAGCGGGGAGAACTACGTGGACAAGAAGCTGGCCCGCAAGAACATGCGCAGCGGCATCTCGATGTTCATCATGGTGCTGGCGCTGATCGGCGTGACCTTCGTGTGGGCGGCCGTCTACCTGAACGCGGTCAGGTAGGCGACGACATGGCCGACGACACTCCTGTCCACGACGCCAACGTCGCCCATGGCGAGCACGCCGAGATCCACATGCCTCCCAACAGCCTGGTACCGATCAACGTCGCCTTTGCCTTGTGCACCACGTTCGTTGGCTTCGTCGATCAGGTGCGCAACACCGTCGGTCCGTTGGTCTGGGGGATCGGCGTGGTCTGGTTCATCGCCAGTTGCGTGATCTGGTTCCTGGCCGCACGCAACGAGTTCGACGAACTTCCCGAGTCAGCCGAGGGCCACTGACGCGGCGGCTGCGCCGGCGCGATCCGTGCTTGGTTGGCCCCACCGAGTAGGCTGAGTGGCCGTGGGGATCGCACATCTGGGCCTCGGTGACTGGACCTGGGAGCCCACCGTGCTGCTCGGCATCGCAGCCCTGATCGCGGTGTACGTCCTGGCCTGGCGCCGCGGTGTTCTCAGCCGGAGCGATGACGTCGCACCGTGGTTCGGCTCTCCCACGTTCCGCGTCTGGTTCTTCGCCACCGGGGTGCTGGTCGGCTTCCTTGCCCTGGCCTCGCCGATCGACACAGGTGGTGACCAGTACCTGTTCTCGCTGCACATGGTCCATTAATTTTTTAATTTTATGGTGTCCACGGAGATGTTCATTATCGTTTTCGTCGGCATGCGGCTGCCGTTCAACCCGCCCGGATTCTGGCGGCGCAGCTGGGTGGTCCTCGTGCACCCGTGGTCGGCGACGCTGATCTTCAGCACCGTCCTGCTGGTCTGGCACATTCCGTCTCTGTACGACGCCACACTCACCACTGAGCCCATCCACGTGTTCGAGCATGTGAGCTTCATCGCCGTCGGCGTCATCTACTGGTGGCCGATCATCGACCCGGGCCGAGGCCGGGACCCGCAACGATGGGTAAGCCCATTCTCGAAGATCGCCATGCTGGTGGGATCGGGCATCCCGCCGACGGTGCTCGGGCTGATCTTCACCATCGCGCCCCACGCGTTCTACGACTTCTACGTGCGTGCGCCGCGGTTGTGGCGGCTCAGCCCGGTGGTCGACCAGCAGCTGGCCGGGGTGGTCATGTTCGGCGCCGGCAACCTCATCTATTTCGCCGCCGTGGTGGCGGTGTTCTGGCGCGTTTTCGGCGACCCGGCTCGCGACGAGGAGGAGGCGCAAGGGTTCTCCGGGTGACCCGCTCACGGGGCGCTCAGCCGGTGCCATCCCCTACCATCGTGGGGACTATTGGTGGTGGATTCGCGAGCGGTGCCGTCGAGGCGTCGCCTGTGCACAGAGGTACAAGGAGGGACCGCGCGGCAATGACCCGGCTCCGCTCGATCGCCGTCGTCGTCGGCATCGGACTGGCGCTCACGCTGAGTGGCTGCGGCAACGGTCCCCCAGAGGTCGCGGGGGCCGGCGGCGGAGGCGGGGCAACCATCGGCAAGGCCGCGGCAACGGGGCTCGGTACCCCCGCGAAGACCGTGTCAGCCACGGCCGACCTCAAGTTCGCCCCGACATCGGTCAGCGTCAAGACCGGCGACGTCACTCAGTGGACCAACACCGGAAGTGTGCCCCACAACGTCACGTTCGACAGCTACCCGGACCTGACGTCGCAGAACATGGGCCAGGGCGACACCTGGCAGGTGAAGATCACCGTTGCGGGCACGTACCCCTACCACTGCACGATTCACCCGGGCATGGACGGCCAGTTGACAGTCGGCGGCTGACAGCAACCCGCCGGACGAGGCAGGCCCGTCGCGGTCAGCGGGAGAGTGGCGGCGGCAGCCCGATGTGCACGTCGCCTGCCAGGACGCGCACAACGCTGCCGCTGGCGGCGATCAGGAGGGCGCCGTCCTCGTCGATCCCCTCGGCAGTGCCGGTGACGCTACCGGCTGCCGAGTGGGCGGTCACCGTCTCACCGATGCCGGCGGCATGCGCCAGCCACTCGTCGCGAAGCCCCGCCATCCCCGCCGTCTGCAACGCGTCCAGGCGCTCAGCCAGCTCACCGAGATACGCGGCGAACAGGACCGCCGGTGCCGGCGGCTCCGCGACCAGGACATGCAGACTGGTCCCTGCCACCTGTGCGGGGAAGGCATCGACCCGCAGGTTCACGCCCAGTCCGATCACCACCGCCGCGCCGGCCCCGGGCGCCGCCGGCTCCGCCTCGCACAGGACACCCGCCAATTTGCCTTGCCCGGCAACGACATCGTTGGGCCACTTGAGACGCGGCGAGTAGCCCGACGCCGCCGCGATGGCGGCTCTCGCCGCCAACCCCGCAGCGATGGACACGCCGCCGAGCCGCGAGTGATGGACGCGCACGAGGACGGAGC
>CATPBU010000274.1 GCA_955652455.1 Candidatus Dormiibacterota bacterium | reverse complement strand
CGCTCCGACCGACCACCAACCAAGAAGCATGGTGACTGGGCAAGTCCGCTCGGTGGCTGGGATGTTTCGGCGAATTGGTCTCCGTGCCCGAGGGAGGAAGTGGTGGGCCCGGCGAAGCTGCTCTCGCTAGATGGCGACACGTTGGTTGACACCTTCGGCCGCGGTCACCAGAACCCCATCATCGGTAGACCCCGTTGTGGCCCAGGCTGTGACGTCCGGGAGCTGGAAAGTAGGTGAGCCCGTGGGCGCCTGGGCCGCAGTAGATGCGCGCCACGACGCGTCCGGTGTGGGTGTCGACCACGATGACGTTGCCGTCGTAACGGCTGGACATCCATAGCTGCGTTCCGTCGGGGTTGAGCTGGAGCATGTCGGGGCTGCCGCCGACAGCCCACTTGGCCTTCACCGTACGCGTGCCGATGTCGATGACACTCACGGTGCCCTCAAGGCGGTTGCTCACGTAGAGCGAGCGCGTGTCGCGCGAAACGTAGAGCCCGTGTGCGCCGCGTCCGGTGGGAATAAAGCTCAGCTCGCGCATTGTCGCCCCGTCGAACACCGACACTCCCATGCGTCCCTGGTTGGCCACGAAGAACAGCGAACCGTCCGGTGAAAGCCGCACATCGATGGGCAGGCCGCCGATATTCGCGGCGGCGCGCACCCTGCCGCTGTGGGTGTCGACCTTGAAAACCTCCCCGCTCCACTCCGCCGTGACCAGGAAGTAGCTGCCGTCTGCAGAGAAGTCGAGGTGATCGAGGCCAGGCCCAAGGGCGGCCGTGGCGCGTAGGGCCCAGGTGGTGGGATCGCGAAACTCAAGGCGACGAAAGGCCTCCTCGACCACGATGGCGGTGCTGCCGTCAGGGGAGAAGTAGAGGTTGTAGGGATCGGGCACGTGCACGGCGCCCACCGGCCGAGCAGTGCGCGGATCGATCACCATCAGCATACCCGCGCGTTCCTGGTCGACGTAGAGCCTGCGCAGGTCCCAGGCGGGGGCCACGTGATGAGGTAGCGACCCGGTGGGGATGCGAGTCACCACGGAGAAGTTGGAAGGGTCGATGATGGTCAGCGTGCCACCGTCGCTGTCGGGAACGTAGACGTACGGCTTGATGCCGGCAACCGCCCGGTCCAGACCGAGCAGTGTTGACGCGTACACATTGAGGACACCCCCGGGCGTAGGGCCAGCAGCCACAATCGGCGCGGTCTGGGTGACAGGGCTGGGTGTCTGCACAGGTGTCGTCGGGTGCGGCTGCCCTGCAGCACCACCGCAACCGCACGACAGTAGCGCCAGCAGCACGCCACCCAGTCTGGTCGGCCTCCCGCTCCACCTGATCATTCTGTTCCCCGGGTCGAAGTGGGGTCCCATTCCTGGCTCAAGAGAACGCGCACCTCAAATCGGATGAGGTTCAAGCGGGCGAGTAGCATGCGCGATGAGGTCGTCGCATCGGTAGTACCGGTCATTCTCGGTCCTGGCGGCTCGCGTGGCGAGCACGAGGGCGAAGGGAAGGTGCAGCCGGCGCTGGATCGTGGACGAGGCCGCGTCCGGCCTTGCCAGCGCGGTGGTCATCCGGGGAACGTGCCAGGTGGACCCCCCCGAGTGCGAGCATCACCTGCAGCCCGGTGCCGGGGGCGTAGGCAACGTCACGGCTGGTCCAGGTGGGTGCGAACTTCTGTTTGAATGCCGCCAGCGATTGGTATCGGTAGCCACGCATACCGCGCCGGTAGAGCTGGCCCCGCAGGCGCCCGGTAAGCCGGCCATCACAAGCATCGCCGAGGCTGTCGCGATAGGGAACTGCCCCGAGGGAGGCACGGCGTAGTCCACGTTGCTGCGCGGCAATGAGGGCGGCTGCGAGGCAGAGGTCGACCGCACCACAAGTGGCATCGGGACGACGCCGCATCAGGTCGAGAGCCAGTCCATCCTCACCCATGCGCAACCAGGAACTGAAAGCGTGGATTGCGCCCGGTGCGTCGCGGACAACGGCGAACCAGCCGCCAGGATCGATGGTCTCGTCGATGCGGCCGAGGGAGAAGCCCATCTCTGCTCCACGACCGGTGATCCAACTGCACGACACCGAGCGCAATTCTTCGGCGAGGACAGGAGTGATCTCCGAGTGGGAGAGGACCGTTGCATGGAGCCCAGCGCGCCGCGCCCGTCCGACCTCCCGCCGAAGGTTGGCTCGCGCGGGAGTCGCCAAACTGAATCCGTCAAGGTCGACCGTGGCCTCTTCGCCAAACTTGGCGACACGCAGGCCCGCTGCCAGGTAGCTTGATCGCAGCCGCGGGTCGGTTTGGTAGAAGCAGGGATACCATCCATGGGCTGCGCAGACGGCGACAAATTCGTCGATGGCCGTGGCCTGCTGCTCTGGGCCAGCCAGCGGGTCTCCGGCCGTAACCGCCACGCCCAACCACACGCGAGTGGCGACGACGCTGCCGGATGGGAGTTCGATGGCACGCTTGTCGGCAGATGATGCGAAGCTGCTGATGTGGGTGCGCCCGTAGCGCAGGCGCGCCGCGGTGCTCGCGGTTGGCCCGGCAATCGGCAGCAGAGGGTGCCGCGCGCGAGGATGAGGGATCGCCGTCGTCAGAATCGCAGCCATCAGCAACAGCAGCGAATCCATGTCAAACGTGCGTCCAATCGCTATCAGCCCGACTACGGCTGCGCTCACTGACAAGATGAGGACAATCAGCCGTGTCGTCGGTCGCAGTTCTCGCGCTTGCGCGACGGCAACCACCGCGGCGCATGGCAAAGCCGCGAGCAGGGTGACCGCGATGGCGGTGGAGCTGTCCAGAGCAATGCCGGCAGAGAGCACTCCTGCGGTGGCGCCGGCCGCCGCCCACCACCAGTTTGGCAGCCAACCCCGCTGCACACCCGCAAGGAACAACGCCAGGGCCGCCACACCCACGACGATGCCGAGGCTGCGCTCGGTTGCCGCCAGGGTCACCGCAGCGATTCCGCCCGCACCAACCGCAACAACGGTCCGGCTTCGGCTGGACGCCGGCAGCACCGAGATGGCGCTAGCTATGGCCATGCACGGACCGCACTGGGTGGTTGCCGCTGCGGGGACGAATCCCACAGTGTGCCCAGCCACGTGAGGCTGTTGACCATCTGGGCTCGCCAAGCTTCCGGGCTGTGGCCGCCGCGCACCACATCCGTGTGCAGCATCGGCCACCCAAGCGATCGAAGCTCGGCGATGAAGCGCTGCGTCTGGCTGAGATACGAGCCGTCGTGATCGCCTGCCCCGAGATACAGGGCCATCCGCCTCGCGGGCGCGAGCAGCGCCACCGCGCGATCTGGGCTGTTGGCGTCCGCCTGCGAACCGAAGATGTCGCGCCGCCCGGTGAAATAGCCCGACCAACTCGCCGCCCAGCGAAACACGTCAGGGTGGCGGAGGCTGAGGTTGATCGCACCGAAGCCACCGCTGCTGTACCCGGCGATGCCTCGAAAGGTGGCGCCGAGGGTGCGGTATCGGGCATCCACAGCCGGCACCAACTGCGCGATCAGCCAAGTTTCAATCCGGTTGCCGTTCGCCGTGTTGCCCCATTCTGCGTCAGCTGTGACGGTGCCATTGCCATCTGGGACGACGATCAGGGTCGCGGGCAGCCGATGAGTGGCCACGAGTTGATCGACGACGTTGGTCAATTTGAGGCCGGATACCGCTTCCGCGGGGTTCGACGGATACCCGTGCAGCAAATACAAGACGGCGAACGATCCCCCTGGGTGGCTGTAGACGCCCGGAACGTGGACAAGCGCGTGACGGCCAGCGACCGTGATGTCTTCCACATGTCCCGGCGCGAACGGGGCGGGTGCCCCCGAGAGCTTCGGTGAAGCCGCTCCAGGCAGACCGCCGGCGACGGCGGACGCAGGGACGACGTCGTACCTGTACAGGGCTGAGATGGGACCCACCTGCAGTGCGGTCAGGGCCGCACTGGACGCCGCGACTGCAATTGCCACCGCCACCAGCGCCGGACCGGTCAGCCAGCGGGCCGTCAGCATCGACCGGAGATGGGCCAGGTCACGTCGCACGACCAGCCCGATGCCCACTCCGATCGATGCGACGATCAGGCCGAGCAAGAGCATTCCGAGAGGTTGCAACACCCATCCGACGACATCGGGCCGGGCGATCAAACCGGACGTGGGTCCTGTCGAGGCAGCACGGGCGAGGAAAGGCACCACCTCCACCGCGACCAGTGCCGCGATCGCGCCCAGCCGCGCCGCGCCCGGATGGGGTCGCCACACGGTTGTCGCTGCCGTTGCTGCCATGACGATGAGGAGTGAGGCGATGAGCGCACCCCGCTCACCGTCCAGCCCCAGCCCGACCGCCCAGTCGCGGAGGGAGGCGGAGAGGAGGCTGGACATCAAGATGGTGATCAGGCAGGCCATCGTGGCCGTCAAACGTCCCCCGCCACAGGCGGCAAGGCATCGCCGCAGGAGACTCGGATCCTCCCCAGAAGCCCGCGCTGCAATGCGATCCACGGCGTGGTGGGCCGCTGACAGCGACCCCGGGGCACGGTGGGCGCGCATGGATGGCAGATTGCCGCACCGAGGTGACGCCAACCTGAATTGTGAAATACCCCCGTCGAGTTCCCGTTTGGGTTGGTCGGATCGCTCGGAGTATCGCGAGGGGTGGGATCGGCGCCCTCGACATCCAATATCGACAACGGCCAGCTGCTGCTACCGTTGGTGGCATGTACGACACGGGAGG
>CATPBU010000273.1 GCA_955652455.1 Candidatus Dormiibacterota bacterium | reverse complement strand
CGCATCAGCGCCTCATCCTGCGCTCCCGGCGATGCCGTGGTCGGCGAGCTCAGTGCACCGCGACCAGCGGAAGATCAACCGTCACGCGCGGCTTCTCCACGACGCGCATGGTGTCGTCGACAAAGCGCACGCGCTCAAAGGTGATGCAGTTGACCGGGCAGTGGTCCTCGCAGATTCTGCAGTTGGTGCAGCGATCGTAGTTGATGTAGATCTCGCCCTCGTAGCCGCCCGACATCGGGTCCCCACCCGAGGTGCGGCACACCATCGTGTCGCCACCCGACGAGCGCTCACGGTCTTCGCCGAAGACCACGACGTCAATTGCCTTCTCGGGGCAGACGTCGTCGCATGCGCCACAGAGCACGCAGACCGCGGTGTCGTAGTGGTGGACAGAGTCGCACTGGAAGCAGCGGATCGACTGGACGATCGCCTCACGGTCGCTCCACGGCAGTTCGCACTCGCTCATGTCGTAGCGCTTTGCCGCCTCGAGGATGGCCGGGTCGGTGCGGACGAAGACCTCGGACTGGCGGTGGTCGTCGGTTCGCTCGACGATGGTCTGATAGATACGCTCTCCCGGCTCGGAGACATCCCCGAGGTATTCGCGGATCGATCGCGCCACGCGGTGCCCCCAGCCGACCGCGTCGACGATGAACGACGGGCCCTGCACGCAGTCGCCACCACAGAAGAGCCTGTCGACGCCGGTGTGACCACCGCGGTCGGCGGCGACCAGACCCCGCTGCGTGAGGGGGACTGACTCGCCGGGCGTCTCCATGATCTGTCCGGAGGCGAAGATGACCAGGTCGGCCGGCACCGTCCAGCGTTCGGCTCCCTCCACCTCCTTCACCGACGAGAAGACCAGCTTGCCGCTGAGCGCATCGAACTCCATCGGCTGGAGCGGTGCGAAGCCGACCGCCGCGACGTTGCCGCGGTCGTCGGCGTGGATCTCCTTGACGATGACGCCGGAGTGGATCTTCAGGCCGATCTCCTTGGCCTCGTGGAGCTCGTTGCCGAACGCCGGGAGCCGATCCTCGGGTTCGATGGCAACCATCCACACTGTCTTGGCGCCGAGCTTGATCGAGGTCTGGCAGGCGTCGGTGGCAATCGCCCCGCCGCCGACCACGACCACCCGCCCACCCACCGGAAAGTGCGGGGGAATGCTGTCGTAGGAGACCTGGCGCAGGAAGGTCATCGCGTCGGTGACCTGGGGAAGCTCGTTGCCCGGGATGGGCAGGATCCGTCCTTTCATCATCCCGATCGACACGAACACGGCGTCGTGTTCGGCGAGCAGGTCGTCGACCTTGACGTCGTTCTCGCCCGCGCCGACGTTGCTGGTGGTGCGGACATCGATCCCGGTGGCCAGGATCATGTCGAGCTCCCACTGCAGCTGGCGGTGGTCGAAGCGGAACGGCGGGATCGACGTGCTCAACAGCCCACCGACCTTGGCCTCGCGCTCGTAGAGGACCACGTCGTAGCCCTGCACGCGGAGGTCGAGGGCGCAGGTGAGGCCGGCCGGGCCGGCGCCGACCACCGCCACCCGGCGACCGTTGGACGGCGCAATCCTGTAGTCGATCCAGAGGTTTTGCTGCCAGGCGAAGTCGGTGCTGAAGCGCTTGATGGAGCGAATCGTGACCGGCTCCTCGCCGGGATCCCAGCCCCGTTTGCAGTCGGTCTCACAGGGGTGATTGCACAGCCTGCCCAGAATGCTCGGGAACGGGTTGGTCTCGTGGATCACCACCCAGGAATCGACGTAACGTCCCTGGCTGACGTAGTCGACGTAGGTGGCGATGTCCTGCTTGATCGGGCAGTTGCGCTGGCACGGCGAGACGGGCACGTTGAAGCCCAGGTCGCGGTGGCCGGCGAGGATCTTCATCGGCGCCTTGTCGGTGACGTTCCTGCCGATGGTGGCCAATACCTGCACGTCGGTGACCAAGCCCACCGGGCGCTCGTCGCGCTGCCGTGAGAAGAGCCCTCCTGAGCTCTCGGTGACGATCACAGCGACCGCTCGTGCACCACGCATGGCGGTGACCCCTTTCTCGACGGACTCGCCCACATCGAGGAGGGGCGCGCGGCGCATCACCGAGCCCACAGTGATCGTACCGAGGTCCCTGCCAAACGCGGGCACCACCACCTCGAGGCCGACCGTGCCCTCCACGACATCGTCGCGGGTGACCACCAATGGCACTGGGTGCTGGGCGCGCAACGTCGGGAGGATGTCGAGCAGCGTGTCATCCGAGTTGCACTCGGCCCCGAACGTGGTGGCGATGCGGTCCAGCTCAGGCATCGTTGAGCTCCGGGTGGGCGAGCAGATGATCGGCGAGCTCGCGGGCGGTCAGCATCCCCACGGGCGTCTCGTCCTCGTGCATCACCAGGGCGACCTGGCGCCCATGGCTGGCCATCACCGCCGCCACCTCGCGCACCTGCTGGGACTCGTCGACGAGCAGCGGCGGGGTGCGCAGGATGTCGCTCGCCTGCACGACCGTCGTCGGAGGCCTCATCGCCAGGTCGCTGCCCGCGATGACGACGTCGCCGGCAACGAGACGATCGAGGACGTCGTCCTGGTGCACGTAGCCCACCGGGCGGCGGTCGAGGAGCACGGGTATCTCGGGCAGCTCGTTGTCTGCCATCAGCTTGGCGATGGCATCCACCGGGGTGCTGGGCAGGCAGAACACGACCTCGTCGCGCATGACGCCGGCGACGGCGGGGTTGCCGGCGTCGGGGGCGAGGCGATCTGGGTCGAGCGACGCTGCAACGGGAGTGCTCAAGTCGAGCCGAGTATACCGGGGGCTCGCAGCTACTCCGCCGCCTGGGACTCCGCAAAGCGGCGCAGCACGTCCTGCCATGTCTCGGCAGGCTCGGCGGTCACCGCGCGAGGCAGCGTCTTGCGGATGCGCGACCGAGTGCGGTCGATCTCACGATCCCTCCGCTTCTCCTCGTTGTTGCGCGCCACCTCAACCGACTGTTCCACCTCTGTGGCCACCGCAGTGACCTCATCGACGGTGGTGGCGCTGCGCAGCGTGCGGTTGAGGCGGGCCAGCGCGTCGGGCGCGAGCCGCGCACCTGCCTCGCGAAGCGAGTCGCCGGCCTTCTTGCGTCGCTGGTCGAGCGCCCGCTGTGCCCTGAAGACTTCGGCGTTCTCGCGGCGGTGCGCCTCGACCTGCTCCATGCCATCCGAGATCAGCTTGGGGTACTGCCACGCGAGACTGAACCGGCCGGCGCTCATGCCACCGATCAGCGCATCGACGCTGGCCTGGAACTGATCGCGGGAATCGCCGTCGAGGTTGCCGAGCAGGTCTGCGAGGATGGGTCGCGCCTTGCCGTGGACACGGCGCACCCACCCGGGGAGGTGGTGGTGCTCCGGGGATGGCGGTTCGACCGGATGAGCAGCATGCGGCAGGCCCTGCGGTCGCGCGATCCGCGGTAGCTGCGCGGGTGACGGGCCGCCGACGGGCGCGCGCTGACGCGCGGCGGGTGCGACGGCTCGCGCGTCACCATTGACAGGTGCGCTGCGGCCGCCCGTCTCCTCGCCCGCGGCGGGAGACGATGCCTCTGTTGTGTCGATCACTCGGCCAAGTCGAAAACCATCGGACGCCGCGAATCGTACCCGACACTCACCGATCCGCGTTCGTGGGAGCGTGACTACACTCTGCGACGGAGTTTTGTGACGAAGAGTGCCTAATCTGCCGCCGGAGCCCACGCCGGAGCCGTCCGGCGCCGCCACTGGCCTGATCTCCGACGAGGAGGTTGCCACACTTCGCGAAGCGGGGCGGGCGTGGGCGCTTGTCCCCCGTGCGCGAGTGCAGACCGGCGGTGACTTTGTCGATCCCGATCTCGACCTGCAGGAGCAGCGCGGCCGGCCCGGTGAGCGGTACGTGCG
>CATPBU010000272.1 GCA_955652455.1 Candidatus Dormiibacterota bacterium | reverse complement strand
GCGCGGGTCTCGGCGTGGTGCTGGCGGTGTGGGCGCTGTTCATCCACGACAACCTGCTTACCGGCGTCTTCACCCGCTTCCTGTCGCCGGTGTTCACCACGGCGACGTCGGGACCTATCGCCGCCGACCTCAGCGCGGCCGCGGCCGTCCTCGCAGCGATTGTGGGGACGCTCGCGTCTCTCCTGGGAGCCGGGTTGGCGGCGCGCATCTGGCTGCAGCGCAACCCGGACGCTGCGGTGATCACGTCGCGGCTGCCCCGCGCCCTGCCCCAGCTGTCGTACAACAAGTTCTACTTCGACGAGATCTACGATGCCCTCCTGGTGCGTCCCGTGGCCGCGCTCGCGACCGCTGCCCGCAAGGTGGTGGAACCGCGCGTCATGGACGGCTGGGTCAGGGGTGTTGGCGAGGCGTGCTCAGAGCTCGGCGCTTGGGCCCGCGACTACCAGACAGGACTGATCCGTGACTACGCGTCGTACATGATCGCGGCGGCGGGCGTCTTCGTGGTGGCCACCATCGTGCTGGTGTCGCGATGAACGTTCCGTGGCTGACCGTCGTGCTCATGGTGCCCCTGGGTGCCGCGTTGCTGCTCCAGGTGATCCCGCGCACAGCGCCGGCGCTGATCAAGGCGGTGACAGTGGCGGCGACACTGGCCACCGCGATCATCGTCTGGACGCTGGTGGCGAGCCTCAGCAGCTCGCCGGTGTCGCACCTCTCGCCAGGACCGATGTCGTTCCGCTACGAAGAGGCCCACGACTGGGTGCCGGCAATCGGCGCGTTCTACCACCTCGGCCTCGACGGCATCTCGGCATGGATCCTGGCGCTCAACGCCGGTGTGTTCCTGCTCGGCGCGATCCTGGTCTCGCGCCGGAGCACGGAGAGGCTCAAGGTGTTCTGCGGCCTGCTCCTGCTCACCGAGACGATGACCGCGGGCGTGCTGCTCAGCCTTGACCTTCTGCTGTTCTACCTCTTCTGGGAAGGGATGCTCATCCCGCTCTACTTCATTCTCGCCAACTACGGCAACGAGAACCGTGGTCGAGCAACGCTGAAATTCATCATCTACACGGTGGCCGGCAGCCTGCTGATGCTGATCGCGATCATCAGCCTGTTCTTCGCCAGCGGTAAGGGCTCGTTCGACCTCACCGTGCTGCTCGGTGGCCAGATGTCGCATACGCCGCTGGTGATCCCGGGGCTGAACATCACCACGTTCAGCCCCGAGCAGTGGGCGTTCCTGGCGTTCGCCGCCGCATTCCTGATCAAGATCCCGGTGGTGCCATTCCACACCTGGCTGCCCGACCTCTACGAGTCGGCGCCGGTGCCGGTGCTCGTGTTCTTCGCCGGACTGGTCAGCAAGCTGGGCGCCTACGGCTTCATTCGCTTCGGCCTGACACTGTTCCCGGACGCGATCAACACCTTCAAATGGTTCCTCGCGGCGCTCGCCGTGCTCAGCATCATCTACGGCGCCCTGCTGGCCCTCTCAGAGACGGACATCAAGCGCATCGTGGCGTACTCGAGCATCAGCCACCTGGGCTTCATCGCGCTCGGCATCTTCACCCTGACCAACAATGGTGTCAACGGCGCGGTCATCCAGATCGTCAACCACGGCATCATCATCGCGGCGCTGTTCATCATCGTGGGGATCATCGAGGAGCGCACCGGCACTCGCGATCGCCACGAGCTGGCCGGCCTGGAGAAACCCATGCCGTGGCTGTACGGCCTGTTCCTCGTGGCCACGCTCGCCGGGCTCGGCATGCCGGGGATGAACTCGTTTGTCGGTGAGTTCACCATCATGCTCGGCGCCTTCCAGCTGCACCCCGCCTACGCGGTGCTCACCGGGTTCGGCGTGGTGCTGGCGGCCTGGTACATGCTCCGCCTCCACCAGGGCCTGATGCACGATCCGCCCCAGCCGCGTACGGAGAACGTCCGCGACATCCGCCGTGGCCAGGGCCTGGTGCTGCTTCCGCTTGTGGCGTTGATGGTGCTGATCGGCGTGTTCCCCCGACCGATCGGTGACGTGTCCAGGTCGAGCGTCGCGCAGACCGTGTCGGTTGCCAATGGCTCCCTCGCCCAGACCGTGGCGGTCAACGGCACTGCAACCAGCGCGAGTGTGCCCTGACCGTGCTCGCCGCTCTGCCGACGCTGATCACGCCGACGGGCAGCGACATCGTCGGAATCCTTCCCGAGGTCATCCTCGGTGGCGGTTTCGTGGCGTTGATGCTGCTCGATCTGGTCACCAAGCCGGCCCAGCGCGGCTGGCTGGCGGCCTTCAGCGTAGTGATTGTCGCGGCCTCCTTCGGTGCTACGGTGTGGGGCTGGTTCGACGCGGCCACGGCGACCACCGAGCACACCGTCTATTTCGGCTCGTTCGCGTATGACCGTTTCGGGCTGTTCATCAACGCCATCATTCTGCTCAGCACCGCGCTGGTGCTGGTGATCAGCCCGCAGTACCTGAATCGCCGGGGCATCCACTACGGCGAGTACTACGCGCTGATCCTCGGCGCGGCGACGGGGATGATGCTCCTGGCCGGGGCAAGCAGCCTGATGGTCATCTTCCTGGCCATCGAGCTGCTCTCGATCGCGCTGTACATCCTGAGCGGTTTCAACCGCCTGGAACCGCGGTCGCAGGAGGCGGCGATGAAGTACCTGCTGCTGGGCGGCTTCGCCTCCGGCTTCCTGCTGTTCGGCATGGCGCTCATCTACGGCGAGACCGGTCACACGCAGCTGGTTCCGATCGCCGCCGCGCTGCAGAACGGCACCAGCACCGTCGATCCGCTGCTCATGGCCGGGATCGCGCTGCTGTTCGTCGGACTCGCCTTCAAGATCAGCGCGGCGCCGTTCCACACCTGGACCCCTGACGTCTACCAGGGCGCGCCGACGTCGGTGACCGCCTTCATGAGCGTGACCACCAAGGTGGCCGCCTTCGCCGCGCTGATCCGCGTCTTCAGCTACACGCTCGGCGCGACCAACGTCTACGACAAATGGAAGGTGATGGTGTTCTTCGTGGCCATCGCCTCGATGGTGATCGGCAACGTGGCGGCGCTGCAGCAGCGCAGCCTCAAACGCATGCTGGGTTACTCGGGCATCGCCCAGGGCGGGTACATCCTGATCGGCGTGGTGGTGCTCAGCCCAGCCGCCACCTGGGGAGCCCTCTACTACCTCGCCAGCTACGCCGCGGCCAACATCGGGGCATTTGCGGTGATCACCATCATGGCTGCCCGCGGTGAGGATCTCGACGCGTATGCCGGCATCCGCGGGCTCGCGTTCCGCCGGCCCTACGTCGCCGCCTCGATGGGCCTTTTCCTTCTGTCGCTTGGCGGTTTCCCGCCGACCGCGGGGTTCTTCGGCAAGTTCTTCGTGTTCAAAGCGGCGGTCGAGGGCAACCAGCTGCCACTGGCGCTGTGGGGCATCGCCACCAGCGCCGTCTCCGTCTTCTACTACCTGCGCGTCGCGCTGCTGATGTACCAGCGACCGCAGCCGGACGAGCCCACCTACAACTGGTCGCGCACAACTCTCACCGGGGGTACTGTGCTGGCGCTCACCGCGGCCGGGACGCTGTTCATGGGCATCTTCGTCGCCTTTGTCCTCAACATCGTGATCGCGGCGCAGCACGGCAATGTGCTCACCGGCGGGCTGTGATGGACGCCGGCCTGCGGCGCCAACTCGCCGGGATCGTCGGCACTGCCGGGGTCGGCTCGGACAGCGTGGTGCGCGCATCGAACGTCGCCCAGCTCGGCGAGGTGCTGATCGCGTGTTCGGCCGCGGGGATCGCGGTGGCGCCGGCCGGGTCGGCGCGCGCCACCGACGCGGACGTGGTGGTCAACGTCGACCGCCTCGACGCCATCCAGGTTGACCCCGGCAGCCTGCTGCTGCACGCTGGCGGCGCGTCATCGTGGGTGGCGATCCGCGAGGCGGCCGCGGCTCGGCGTCTCGCCTACGCTGTCGACGTGCTCGGGCCCCTCGACGACGATCCGGTCGAGCGACATGGGGCCGCCAAATCCGAACCGGCCGCCGACACCCTCGACGGCTGCGCTGCTCGCCTGCGCGAACGAGGCGCCGATCAAGTGCCCGCCTGCCTTCAAGTGGACGCGGACGTCGAGGCCGTCATCGAGGTGAATCGAGTATTCCGAGCTGGTTTGCACGCCGGGTGGAATAACGCACGGCGGCTCATGCGCTTTTGCCCCTCCGCACTCGCCACCTATGGTG